>NZ_JAJCGT010000079.1:0-4938 GCF_020553185.1 Blautia sp. MSK18_10
TGTCACCATCTACAGTTACATTTGCGTTTGCAAGATTGAATTTATCAATTCCCCATTTGAATTTAAGATCATCTGGAGCTGAAGTTGTATAACCGTTTTTAGGCTTAACAGTAACGTCCAAGCTGTTAGAGATAGTAGCGTTTGCAACGTCGGTGTTTGAACTTACATCTAAATCATAGTCCTGGCCTTCTTTTAAAGTAACACCATTTACCACAACATTTACAACTGGTTTTACAGGCAGACCACCGGCATAAACACCGTTAGAAACAGAAACATTGCTCTTTACAACAGACAGCTGATTAAGCTTAATGTATGTTACTGCCATAACATTTGTGATCTTATTGCCTTCAGCATCAGTATAAATGCCATCTTTTAAACCATAATCATTAGTTTTGCTGCTTGCATATTTTCCTTTGGCAACAGCAATTACAGCTACATACTGAGCTTTAGGGAATTCACTAGTGTATTTTCCTTCTTTTCCATATACATTATCTACATATTTAATCTCATAATCCTGGCCTTCTGTTAATTTTTTATTAGAATCAAAGTATGTAAATGTAGTTTTTGTATACTGATGTTCTTTACCATTATAAGTAAAGGATGGAGAAGCAACTTTTATACCATTTTCGTCATAGAAAGTAAATTTTCCACCCTCATTCAACATTTCACCTGAAATCTGGAATGTTGCTGTTAAGGTACCTGTAAAGTTTCCGTTTTTAGGTGTTAATGTAACAGTACCCTCACCAATCTGGATATTCTCTCCAGATGTTAATGTAAAGTTGCTTGCTACATCAATAGGATTTCCTTTTAAGGTCAAGTCAATATCACTGGCAGAAACTTCAATACTGTAACCAGTGTATTCTTTACTTCCAATAACTGCTTTTAAGTCTGCTGCATTTGCAGGTTTGATTTCATAAGTTATTTTTGCTTCGACGTCACTGTAATGTGTTCCATCGCCTTTAACTGTTAATGTTGCTGTTCCTGCATTCAGATTATTGCTATAAGTTGCTGTATAATACTGAGGATTAATTACTTTTCCATCAATTACAACATCAAATTTCGGTTCAACAGCTTTTCCGGTATAAGTGAAGTTTGTTTCTTTTAATTTAATGTTTTCTGACTTGATTGTTTTTGCAGTTAATGTAGATGTATCACTCAGTGTTACGTTTTTATTAATGAAGTTTTTATTTGTAATTTCTACTGTCGCAGTAACATCTTTACCAATTATATTTCCTTCTCTGCATTCGTATTTAACTTTGTAATCTTTTCCTTCTACAAGAGTAAATTCTTTAGCTGGTTTTGCACCATTTTTAGCTTTTACTACAAGTTTCATAGAATCTTTATAATCAGAGAAATCTGTAGTATCCAGCTTTTCAACCTTCTCATTTGTAACTTTGACCTCAGAAATTACGGCAGGATTAATTGCAAATGTAATTTTCTTTTCACTTCCAGCATAATCGCCAAGACCTTTAACGATTACATAACCGCCATCTTCTACGTTCGTATTAGTACCATTTACTAATTCATATAAGGTCGGGGAAACTGCCTTTCCGCCAATTGTAAGAGTACCTAAGTCATCTTTTGTAATGACAATCTGTTCTCCCGTATATTCTTTATTGTCAAGTTTACCATTTTTTTCGTTTGCAAATGTACCACCGGAAATATCAGTTCCTACAATATTGAAGTCCGCAGTAGTTGTTCCCGTAACATTTTTATTAAGTTCTTTTGGAGTGATTGTTACTTTGTAACTACCAATGTCTGTTGCATTATCCGGTACAGTAATAACAACATCCTTGTACAGGTCTAAAGTATTACCATTTTTATCAGTAAATGTAATATCATTTTTGTCAATGGTTACTTTCTTCTTATCGTTATATGTTTTGGCTTTTATAGAAACATTAACGTCTGATAAATCTCTACTGGTTACTTTGAAAGTATTTGTTGTTTCGATTGTTCTATGGTTGTCTCCTTCAGCAGTAATATTGTAATTTTTAAATTTACCAGTTTCCGGAGTACCGATAATCAGATTAATACGTGCATAAGCGACATCGTCAACATTTGTTGCTAAATTATTGGCGTTTCCTGCAGAAATAGATACATATCCATCTTTATCTGCATAAATATAGTTTGATAAATCTTCTTTTGTCTCTTTATCAATTAGTTTAATATCATCTTTTTTTACACGAATAACTTTTCCGGTATAAGTGAAAGCAGATGTTAATAAAGTTGCTTCCATATGTTCAGAAATGAGCTTGTCGTTAGTACCATCTAATGTTTTTGGCTCAATTTCATATGTTGTAGAAATCTGTCCTGTATATCCATCTGCCTGTGGAACTAAAGTAACAGTTGCTTTTTTAGTTGCATTTGTATGATCACCAGACTGAACTACTTTAAAGTTAGCGCCCACTGTTGCAGCATTTGCTTTTACTGTTTCATGTGTTTGTTTTCCATCGTTTAATGTTAATGTAATATCGGAACTAGCTATTTCCTGAGGCTTTCCATTATAGGTATGTGTTCCATCAACAGATGCGCTAAGATATACCTGAGATACATCAATTGCTTTTACAGCAATACCTTCTGAAGTGTAAGACCATACAGTTCTGTTATTATCATTAGAGTCTGTAGCATATACAAACAATGTAAGTGTCTTTCCTGCTTCAGCTGCTACAGTAGCGCGTGTTACCGTCTGCTCATTTGTAGGTGTTTCGATATCAGTGGCTGAATCAGCAGTTCCATTTACTTTCCAAGCATAATGAAATTTAATATTTGAATCAATGGCTTTATTATCTTTAGCGGTTACTTTGAATTTAGCTTTAACAGTTGTTCCCCATGTTACAGCATTATCTTTAATAGCATTATTTGCGTTATCAGTAAATTCTGGAGTCACACTGAATGAATCGCTAGATACTTCTGCAGCAGTAGCTACAGCAGTATTGTCCGTAGTATCTTCTACAACCGGAGTTTCTGTCACGTCATCAGAGAATGTTTCAGCAACTGAAGCTTCTGCGTCAGATGTTACAGCAACGTCAGAACCATCGCTGAACTCAGCAGCCCATACCGGCACATTAGAAGTAGCAAGCATTGCAACAACAAGTGACATACTTAATGTCTTTTTTGCCATGCCCTTCTTTGTGTTTTTAATCTTTGTCATGATTATAGTTCCCCTTTGGGTGGTGGACAGGTTGATTTTGTGGAAAAAATTGTTTTGAGTAGAGCAATATAGAAATAAAAGTTAAAATGAAATGATTTATAACTGTATTATTTACGTATAATATTTATTATTTCACAATTATACAATTACGTTGGCTGTTGATCGGCGGAATTATATTTGATGATTATATAAATCGTTGTATTCTATATGAAACGAAAAAAGAAATCGTTGCATTTCGATTGGAACGATTTTATACTATATATTACAAATCAATATTGGGTTTCAAAGGGTTGAAAATGTGGAGGAGAATGTATCATGAGGGAAAGCAGAACATTGGAATATAAGGAAAATCTGTCATCTAATACGTTTCTGAAAACGATCAGTGCCTATGCTAATTATGGCGAAGGAAAGATTATATTTGGAATCAATGATCAGGGGAACGTCATCGGCATAACAGATCCCGTGAACGGATGCTTGAATCTGGAGAATAAGATCAACGACAGTCTCAGTCCTGTGCCGGAGTTCCGTCTGGAGATACAGGAGAATACGATCGTGCTCACTGTTTATGAAGGCAGGTATAAACCTTATCTCTATAAAGGTAAAGCTTATAAAAGAAATGATTCTTCTACAGTTGAAGTGGATCGTCTGGAATATAACCGGTTGATCCTGGAGGGCTGTAATCAGACTTTTGAGGAGATCACTTCATTCAATCAGCAGCTTACTTTTTCTAAATTGGAAACAGAATTTATCCGGGTGATGGGCATTGAGAAGATCAATAAAGATATTTTAAAAACTCTTGAACTGTATTCTGATCAGAGTGGGTTCAATAATGCAGCTGCACTTCTTGCGGATGATAATCAGTTTACGGGAATAGATATCATACGTTTTGGTGATACCATAGATGAGATCATGGACAGGGAATCACTGGAAAATATTTCCATACTTTCTCAGTTGGAAAAAACACTTCAGATGTTCCGAAAGTATTATCAGTATGAAAAAATAGAGGGAGCCGAAAGGAAATGTATTGACAAAATCCCGGAAAAAGCCTTCAGGGAAGCAATAGCCAATGCTCTGATCCATCGAATGTGGGATATCCCGGCATCTATAAAAGTCAGTATGTATGCGGACAGTATTGAGATCAGTTCTCCGGGAGGGCTTCCTGCCGGAATCAGCGAAGAGGAATACCTGAATGGTCAGATATCCATACTCAGAAATCCTATTATCGGAAATGTGTTCTTCCGGCTGAAATATATTGAGAAATTTGGAACCGGAATCATGAGGATCAATCATGCTTACAGGAACGCACTGATAAAACCATCGTATCAGTGTTTTTCTAATTCTATCAAAGTAATTCTTCCTGTTATAAGGGAAAACTATGACCTGAACGAAGCCGAACAGATACTGGTCAACATCCTTAAGGGAAAAGAAAAAATGTCAAGATCAGAAATTGAGAAAGCAGCAGAAATGGAAAAGAGTAAAGCAGTACGTACTCTGAACAGCCTGATTGAAAAGAAAATCCTGAAAAAAACAGGTGCAGGCAGGGGAGTCAGATACACCTTGAAATAGCAGAAAGCAATATAAGGATAAGATTCTGTTAGAATATATGGTATAGGTTTATTAAAAAGAAAGACTCCGATCGCAATGACCGGAGCCTTCTTTTTAGGAATCTGTATTAATTACCCAAATGGATTATTTAACAGTAGCCTTTTTCAGGTTTGACCATGGGCTGAAGACTTTCTTTCCGTCTTCGGATGTTCTGTTGAATGCATGCATTCCAACTACCCATG
>NZ_JAJCGT010000080.1:0-4929 GCF_020553185.1 Blautia sp. MSK18_10
AGTCTCCATACTGCTTTTTCGTTTGCACCACCTTCGATTCTTTCCTTAACGATTTGTCTGTTTCATGTTATACACAGTATAATTCCATTTTATAAAATATTCAATTAAAAAGGTATGCGAATATTTTTTATTTCCGCATACCCATTTATCACTTTATTCTTTTACATATCGAATTAACTCACCAATTTCACATTCAAAATAGTTGCATAGTTTACAGATTAAATTTGCGTCCAGTCTTTGAAATTCATTTCTGCAATATCTATTGAAATTTGACCTTGGGATATCGAGTTCCTTACAAATCATATTCTTACTGATACCTTTTTCTTGTAACAGTTCTTCTATTCTTAATTCTAAATGTCCATAATTCATGTTCCGCACCTCTACATAAAGTATATTTATTAAATCTTTATGTAGTAATTCACTATATAGTGAGGTACTATACAGTCAGTCCCTTGTTAATAACACAAAAGAGGTATGTACATGAAAAAGAAAATCATAGCAACAATCACAATGCTCTGTTTACTGACCGTTCTCTATAATTATCTCAGACTGCCGGACTATCATATTACTAACAGCATATCCTTTAGCAGTGCAGATACCAGAGATACTGAATTGACTGTAATTGTTTACAAATGTTGGAAAATTGATGGATTAATCAAAGACATTGAAAATGAACATAACAAAATCAATGGTACGCCTACCACCTTGGAAATCAAGCTCTATTATCCAACTTATTACTTGCACAATAATAGCAAACCATTCCGAACTACAACCATTGAATATAATAAAAAAGAATAGCACTCTATTACTGCTTTTGAAGTAGTATCGGCTATTCCCTCTCCTTATATTCTTTTGTTCGTATTTTCGCAAACTAACGTTCCGCAAGGATGCCCAGTGCGACGGTTCCTAACAGGGCGGCGGGTCGACTGGGCAAGTGGTCGGCTGAGAAGCATTTTCTACTCAACGACATATTTAACGTTTGATTCTCTCCGTCCCTCATATTTCTCCTGTGCCAACAGTTTATCAAGAAATTCTGACACTTCTTCCATGTCTTCACTGTCTATCAAATCCAGTTTTATCAATACATCAAGGTCTGTCTGATTCTTCGGTTGTATTGAGATCGGCTGAGATGTATCCACAACCACTTTCAACTGTTTTGTCTTATTTGCTGTTTCAATATCCGTAGTTAATCCCATAACGTGGCTTTTACTCACGCCGAATATCTGTGATAATTTTTCCCATATAGATTCATCTCTCGGTGTTCCGTTTCCATTTTCATAGTTCGTAAGCATACTTTGTGAAATGCCTAATTCTTTTGCAAGTTCCGCAACGGTTATATTCTTTTCTTTCCGCAATTCTTTTATTTTATTCATAGCAAACCTCCTTTATAAGCACATTATATTTCATCAAATTTTCTCTGTCAATCTTTTTATCGGATATTCAGATATTTTCTATTGACATTCTGCAATGCTTGTTTTATCATAAGATTATCTTAATATCTGATAATCAGATATCTATAAGGAGGTGAAACGATGATTAGAGGAAATGACTTTATTTTAAATCCAGACAAACTGCAAGAGGAATTTCAGTTAGTAGAAGTTTCTGACTGGGTAGACTTTTCTACAAAAGAAAAATTAGGATTCTACTATACAGTTCTTCTTCCAAAATTAAAGTTTGAAAAAGTCAAAGTAGGCATTAAAGCTAACACAGCGATTGTTACCAACGAAGAACTTGAACAAAAAGGGCAGATTCCAGTCTCATTTGATGGATTACATACTTGGGCTAGTCTCTATAATGGACGTCTTTCTGTCAAAGCAGAAGCTTCCAATATCAGAAAAGTGGGAATGAAATAATTTCCCTACTATGTCAGCCAGTCAGTGCCGGACAACGTCATAGGTGCTGAACTGGCTGACCTCTATACTTGATATATAAAACAACATCTTCCGAAAACAATCGGAACATTCATTACAAAAATTGGGATATGAGGTGAGATTCGTGAGCAAAACAAAAGAGTGTTTTGCATACAATACGAAAATCATTGAAACTCCTACTACAAAAGAAGTATATATTTACGAAAACCCTATTTTTATTCACTCGAAAGAAAAGGCAGATTTAACAGACACAAGTAACCGAAAAAAATTTGATGAAATGTCAGCTCATAAGCAATATGACAGTTTAAAACGCAAGCAGAAGCATTACGAACAGGCTCGTTGGGATATTGCCCGTATTGTTGACTGCAACTTTGATAACAAAACAAAATTTGTAACGCTGACATTTAAAGAAAACATTCAGGAAATCCTGATAACTAACCGAGAATTTAAGTATTTTATCCAGCGATTAAATTATTATTTGTACCATACCAAAACCCAGTTATTAAAATACCTTGCAACGTGGGAGAAACAGAAGCGTGGAGCAATCCATTATCATGTTATTTTCTTTGATTTTCTGTATATAGCAAAAGAAAAATTACAGAATTTATGGTCACATGGATTTATTAAAATCAATCGCATTGATGTAGACAGCAAAGAAAACAGAGGTCGTTATCTTAGCAAGTATTTTGGAAAAGACCTTGATTTGAAAGAACATAAGAAAAAAGCCTTTTTTAAATCTCAAAATCTGAAAGTTCCACACGAAACAAAAGTCATGCTGACCGAAGACATTTTACATGACTTACAAAAAGAAAATATCGTCTTTCAGAAAGAATACACAAGGCAAATTTACGATACCAACGCTTTCTTATCTACTGGTTCATGCTTAAAGGACAGCAGTGTTATCTACATCAAAATAAAAAAAGAAAATCCTTGCGTAAAGGGGGAATCTTATGGATAATCCCGTTACGTTTTCAGATATAACATTATTGAATACGTTAGCCACCTGTGCTAACATGACCACAGATGAAGTCTTCAAAGATTTTAAAATTATGGCAAATAAAAAAATCTTGAAGAATCACAAATATGAAATTTATTACTCGGAATCAGAAAAAAGCTGGCGTACTTATTTACCCGATGAAACCAAACCTAACAAACGCCGTCCTGTTAAGAGGAAGAGTAAAGAGAACCTTGAAAAAGAAATCATCAGATTTTATATCGAAAAGCAGAAAGCTGAAAACCGTCAGAATGTCACACTAGAAGAATTATATGCTGAATGGCTTTTGTATAAAAGAGATTATACTTCCGTAAAAGCAAAAACAATTCAAGAATATGTATCTGAATGGAATAGATTTTTCAAAGATACAGAACTTGTTAAAATGAAGATAGGCGAAATCAAACCAATCACGCTTATCCGCTTTTTCAGAGAAGCTACAAAAGACCGACAGTTCACGCACAAGCGAGTCAGTAATGCCCGTTCTGTTTTGAATGGAATAATGAGTTATGCGATCGAAGAAGAAATTATATCACATAATCCTGTCTCTGATGTGAATTTCAAACAGTTTACCTATAAGCCAGTAGAAGTACAAAGTGACAATGTATTTTCCCGTGATGATACGCATAAGTTATTAAATTATCTTCGGTGTATCATAGAGCCATATTCTCTTGCAATACAGTTATCTTTCTATCTGTTTATCCGTGTTGGAGAAACAAAAGCTATCCGTTGGGAAGATATTGACTACAATAACAGGCTTGTATATCTTCACAGACAGGCGACCTGTGAACGTACATTGAATGATGATTTAACATTCTCAAGCCGAAAAGTAAAAGTAGTAAATCAAATGAAAGGAAATACTTCTCATGGATTCCGTAAACAGTTCCTTACAGACGAAGCACTTAAAATTCTTCACAAAGCAAAGGAATTAAATCCAAATGGAATATATGTCTTTGAACCCAACGGCGAGATTATGACAACAGACAGCTTTAATCGCCGTTTGAAGAAATATTGCAAAGAAGCCGGTGTTCCTTATCATTCCAGTCATAAAATCCGCTTTTACAATGCTTCAACAGCTTTTGACGGAAATAATCTTACAACCCTTAGTTATTTAATGGGACATAGTGAGACAGCTACAACATTGCATTACTTGCGGAATGTCAATAAGCGGAAGAATGACAGGCTTGCTTTTCAGAATCTTGGTATTTCATCATAAAGTGTTCAAAGGTGTTCAAACATTTTAAAACAAAAAAATAAGAGAAACGCTGTAAATTCAACGTTTCTCCCATTTTTAACTAATGCCGCAGACCGGAATCGAACCGGTACGGGTATCACTACCCACGGGATTTTAAGTCCCGGGCGTCTGCCAGTTCCGCCACTGCGGCATATGGAACCTATAGGGCTCGAACCTATGACCCTCTGCTTGTAAGGCAGATGCTCTCCCAGCTGAGCTAAGATTCCATATACTTATGCAATTTACCAAACTCGTCAGCTAAATGCTAACGACCCAGAAGAGACTCGAACTCTCGACCTTCGCCGTGACAGGGCGACGCTCTAACCAACTGAGCCACTGGGCCAAAATAATTTAAAAAATGGACCTTCGGGGACTCGAACCCAGGACCGACCGGTTATGAGCCGGTTGCTCTAACCAACTGAGCTAAAGGTCCAAAAAGCCGATGATCGGACTCGAACCGATAACCTGCTGATTACAAATCAGCTGCTCTGCCAATTGAGCCACATCGGCATGTTGTAACAGAATCAAGCCTCAAAAATCACATTTCCATTATTTAAATGACTCCAAGGGGATTTGAACCCCTGTTACCGCCGTGAAAGGGCGGTGTCTTAACCGCTTGACCATGGAGCCAAAACTCCCCCTGTTGGACTCGAACCAACGACACTGCGGTTAACAGCCGCATGCTCTACCGACTGAGCTAAGGAGGAATAAAGGTTTTTGCACCTTCAAAACTACATACATGTTGACATTTCCTTGAGATTCATTCTTCCTGCGATTCTTGGTCAAGCCCTCACCCGATTAGTAACAGTCAGCTCCATGTGTTGCCACACTTC
>NZ_JAJCGT010000081.1:0-4885 GCF_020553185.1 Blautia sp. MSK18_10
CAACAAAATTTCACAAAAAAATATAAATACCACTTGTGTTTTTGAATAATATGCATATAATATCACATTTACGATTTTATCCCGTAAAATCAAGGGAAAACAGGTGTTAAACAGGTATAAATACACCAAATTTACACCACAGAATATAGCATTACATCTATAACAATACAAGAACATTTAAACATCTGAATAAGTCCATGTACTTTTATAACAATAGGTACGTGGGCTTATTTTAGTGCTTAAAAATATTATCAAAGAAATGGTGATTTCATAGAACAAAAGCAAGGAGGAAAAGACGATGAACAAAACAATATATGAAGCAGAATTTACCAAAATGGTACATGATAAAATGAGAGAAGCTAATAGATTCAAAGAATATGAGAGAATACCAAAAAATAGGATAGGTGGAGACTACTGGAATACATACTGGACAATCCGTTATATGCTTCGCACTATAGAGGATATTTTGGCTAAGGGAGATAAACTGGTATTATTAGGATTTTTCACTGTAGAACCTAAATTTTATAAAGAAAAAAAACATGTTCTGGAATGGAAAGAACAGGCAAAAATGTGTATGAGATTCCAGAAAGATATAAGGCAAAGTTTAAATCTGGTACTGTGTTAAATCGTGCTTGCGAAGCGTATGGAGATTATCTCAAAGAAGAAGCAAATAATAAAGATGACGAATACGAAGAAGGAGAAGAAGAGTAATGAGATGTAAAGATTGTGAATATGTAAAATGCTATGCTGTCAATAAGAAAATGTATTATTGTGATAATAGAAATAGAGTAAATTTGATGGGTAAACTGGGCGAGGATAATTTACCTGAGACAAGTCCAGAGTGGTGTCCAATGGCTGACAGGACAATTGATGAAAATAATATGGCTGAGAAAGGATTAGAGAAGTAATGGAATTAAATAATACAGAAATGAAGATGAAGCACCGATTGATAAGCTTCTGGAATCGTTGGGAGTCACAGCGGAACAATGGGAAGAACCTGATGTGATGGGATTTTAAGGGTAGGTTCAAATTTCTGTCGGTTTAGAAACGCATCAGACAACGGAAAAATGCGATAAATTCATTGTTTAAAAACCGAAGTCAGTTGTTTAGAAACAGGAACGGAAGTAATATTTAGTTTACTTCTATAGACAGGACGGAGGGCTTTTTCATAAGACTTCCGTTATCCTGCTTATAATAACGGAAGGGAACTAATACAGTCATCCGTATAACCATAACCATCCCTCACAGAATCAATTCTATGCTGAAAATCCTTATATATAACCTTAAATTTCCAACGAAAACCATCTACCCTAACAACTTTACCCTTAAAGCATTATCGTTGAAATTTGATGGTTAGTTCATTAATATATTGTGTAGAAACGAGTATAAGATGTCTGCTGCCGATGCAGATATTTATATAAGGATGGAAAAGATATAATTCTTGAAATAATGCATAGTATTGACAATGCATTGCATAAGCTATATAATGATAATATAAATAGATTAGAAAGCAGGTGGATTTATGGCAAATGTATCAATTAGAATGGATGATAATTTAAAGAAACAAGCAGAAGATCTTTTCAATGATTTAGGTATGAATCTGACAACTGCATTCACAATTTTTGTAAAACAGGCAATCAGAGAACAGGGAATACCGTTTGAGATTACCAGAGAAATACCAAACAGTGAAACAATATCAGCAATTAATGAAGTGCAGCAGATGAAACAGAATCCTTCTCTTGGAAAAGCATATACAGATGTGGACAAGATGATGGAGGAATTATTAGCATGAAATATACGGTTAAGCCGACCAGTAAGTTTCAAAAAGACTTAAAACGTATTCAGAAACGTGGATACGATATGAGGTTAATGACTGATATCATCAAAAAATTGGCAAATGGTGAAATATTACCGCCGAAGAATCGAGATCATAATCTTTCAGGAAATTATAGTAATTGCAGAGAATGTCATATTGCTCCTGATTGGTTGTTGATTTATGAAGTCTATGAAGATGAACTATTCCTATATTTGACAAGAACTGGAAGTCATAGTGATTTGTTTTGATTAAAATAATAGGACTATAACAATATGAACGAATATTTTCCAACAGTAGTACAGGTGATACCATTGGATAATTTTCATGTACAGGTATTCTTTGATGACGGTAAGATTGTAGACTATGATGCTACAGAAGATTTGAAAACAGAAATATTTAAGCCATTAAGAGATATTGATGCATTTAAGGAAGCTTGTACCGTTATGAATGGTACTCTTGCATGGGATCTTTCTGGCAACAGAGATGAATCCAGTTGTATTGACATTGATCCATTTACTGTATATGAGTTAGAATCCATTAATAATCTGATTGCTTGAATAATGTGATCACAATTTAATATGAGCAGTATGAAAGTCCTCGGGAGTTAATCCTGGGGGCTTTTCAAAATTAAGATTTAATAATCAGAAGAATTGCTATATTTTTCTAGCAATAATGAGAATTCTTTAAAAAATTTGCGCCTATTATAATTGGGTAAATCGTATAATGGCGCTGATAATATAGCCATCATTAGTCCAGAATCTTCTACTAATTTATGTAGCATTTTATCGATTACTTCACAAGAATATGCTGATTTTCTTGTAAAACATGCCAATGAACTTGATCCATATCTGATACTGATAAAGCCTTCTGAAATCAGAGGTGACGAAGAGTATGTTTGCAAAGTCCTCAGAATGATTGTGAATCAGTCAATTAAACTTGATAAAGAGATTGAGATTCCATCACGTAAATATGTAGTGGAACTTTAAGACACACAGAGAAATATATATCAATATCAGTGGATGGAGTTGCATCTGTCCACTGAGAGAAAGGAGAGCTATGTATTATGAATGATAATAAAATGATTACTCAGTCAAGAATTATTGAAGAGTATGGATGGACGAAAAGTTTAATCAGTAAATTTCTTCCAGATCCAGTATTGAAAGCGAATCCTCATTATAGAAAGGCTGCTCCTATGAGATTGTGGGATGAAGATACCGTTAAGCAGGTAATGACAACATCAGAATTTCAAGATGCTATGGAGAAAGCTAATAAGCGTAAGAAATCAGCAAGTAAAGCAGTCGAAACTAAGTATAGCAATATGAATCATAGTGTTCAGTTGTTTATAGATTCAATTACTATAAAAGTTTTATCGGATGAAGAATTAAAGACTAAGGCACTAAAAGCAAAACAAGAGTGGTATCAATGTCATCCATGTTCTTTAAATGGTGATTGGATTGATGAGCCATATATGAAAAATGCTTATACAGCCAATGAAGAAACTATCAATCGTTGGATTGTAAACTATATCAGACATAATTTGGTAAGTTATGATAATTTTCTTGGCAGTATTGATGGAAAAGTAGGATCAGTAGAAGCTTATCCAGAAGTTAAAATTGCGGTACTTGAAAAAATTGCTAATACATATCCGAAATATAAGGATGAATGTGAGAGACAGATATTTTTTGTTGATTTCAATGCGGATAGATAAAAGGAGAATCAATTCATATGAATGAAAAATTTCGGACAATTGGATTAGATACGGAAGATAAAATTACAGAGTTCATTGATTATATTGATGATTTGGAAGATACCGAAGAAATTAAAAGTGATGTTTATGGATTCTTTGAGGAAGAGTCATCGTACAATGAGAATCATATACCTGCTTATGTTGTAATGACAAAATATAAAGGCAAATATATCGTTTGGGTTGAAGATCAATGCTGCGATTTTGCTATAAGTTATCCACCATATAATTTGTGCGATATATTTTCAACCTATGATGAAGCTAACGAATATTATAAGTCATTGGCACATTCTGGAATTAAGCCTTTAAGTGAACAAGTAGAAGAGTGTAAGAGCCAACTCATAGATGAAGTTGATCTTAGAGTGTCAACAATGGTGCCGAATGTTCTTAATATTAAGGTGTGGTATAAAAACTGTTTAATCATTGAACATCTGACACAGTTTGATGTTCAGTATATCAACAATGGTGCAGCAGGATAATTTTCTTACATACATTAAAAATAGCAAGTATGCATATTATTATCCATTGTTTGTATTTATGCTTGAAACTGCTCTGAGAGTTGGAGAGGTTTGTGGTTTGACATGGGATGATGTAGATTTAGAACATGGCTTTGTAAATATCACTCACCAGTTACAATACAACAATGTAGGAAAAGATGCTTGTCAATATCAAATACTTACTCCTAAATCTAAATCTGGTGTTCGTAATGTTCCATTATCAAATGCCGCAAGGGATGCTCTTATGGAACAGATGAAAAATCAGATTGAGATGGATAAGAAAACAGAGATCGAAATAGATGGATATAAGGATTTTGTATTTTCTAACAGGCAAAATAAACCATTTATCACACAAACTATTGGACGTATTCTGAATCGTATTGTAGATGATTATAATTCTGATATCAAAAAGTTTGGTGGAACAATAGAGCCATTACCACATATACATCCACATCTCCTGAGACATACATCATGCTCTCGTATGGCAGAAGCCGGAGTTGATCCAAGAACATTGCAGGATATCATGGGTCATGCTTCTATGAAAATGACGATGGAATTGTATAATCATGTTACAAATGAACGCTTGACAAACGAAATTCAGAAGCTAAATAATAGACGTATTTCGTAATGTAATAAGCTTACACCATTTTTAGATAAAAAATAGCTAGCTTACACCAAAATTAACAGTTCTGTAACAATAAGCTTACACCAATTTGATTCTGAAACGGTCAAAAAGAGCTTTATTACACCAATTTTACACCAAACACATACCAAGCCTGCAAATAAAAAGTCAATAGCAAATTGATGATTTCAGGCAAAAATTTTTGC
>NZ_JAJCGT010000082.1:0-4468 GCF_020553185.1 Blautia sp. MSK18_10
GGTTTAGAGAGGGAGTCAGATGATGTCATAGTAGGCGAAAGCCGAAGGACTGAAACGATTTATAGTACGAATCGTTATGTTTAAAATAATACATGAGCCAGAAATCGAGTGGACAGGAAAAGTAGGAACGTAACCGAGGAATACTGTTTATACTTAGAGGGGTGTTATGTATGAATTTTAGGATAAGTCAGAGGAGTAACAACAATGGAATTGATTGAAGTGATCTTGTCAAAAGAAAATCTGAACAGAGCCTATAAAAAGGTAGTTGCTAATAAAGGTGCGAGTGGTGTTGATGGAGTTACTGTAGAAGAACTGGGAGATTATATAAGGGAGAACAGAGAGAAAATCGTTACATCTCTTAGAAACAGAACATATATACCGAAACCAGTCCGAAGAGTATACATTCCGAAAGACAATGGTAAGAAAAGACCATTGGGAATACCCACAGCACTTGACAGAACTATCCAGCAGGCAATAGCACAGCCTATATCTGATATTTATGAAGAGATATTCAGTGACTATAGTTATGGATTCAGAGCCGGAAGAAGTTGTCATGATGCCATTCGACAGGCATTGGAATACTTGAATGATGGGTATGAATGGGTAGTGGATATAGATATAGAACAGTTTTTCGACAAGGTAAATCACGACAAATTAATTCAGATACTAAGAGAACAAGTAAATGACAGTACCACATTAAATCTGATTCGGAAATATCTGAAAGCAGGTGTAATGGAAAACGGCTTGGAAAAAGCAACTATTACCGGTGTGCCGCAAGGAGGTCCTCTTTCAGTCGTATGTTCAAATGTCTACTTGGACAAGCTGGACAAAGAACTGGAGCATAGAGGACTCCGCTTTACAAGGTATGCAGATGATGTATTAATTTTCACTAAAAGTGAAATGGCGGCTAACCGGGTGATGAACTCCATAAGTGATTGGCTGGAACGGAAACTATTTCTAAAAGTAAATGCAGCAAAAACGAAAGTAGTCAGACCGATGCGAAGCAAATACCTAGGATTCACATTTCTGAAAAACGGTGGAGAGTGGAAAGTAAAACCTACCAATGAAAAGAAAAAGAAGCTTAAAAAGAAGCTGAGTGAATATCTGAAGAGAGGGAAAGCAATAGCAAGACCTCTTGTGGTTACAATCAAGCGAGTAAATGAGATTGTGCGAGGATGGATTAATTACTTTAGAATCGGGTTGATGAAGCAATTTGTGGAAGAGCTTGGACAATGGCTAAGACACAAAATAAGAATGATAGTCATGAAGCAATGGAAGAAGCCGAAAACCATCTACAGAAACCTAAGTTATCTAAACAGGAAGAACCGAAACGGATTCAGTCAGGAAGATATTCATAAAGTTGCAAATTCAAGACTTGGGTGGTACAGAAGAAGTGGAATGAACGTGGTGAATTTCATTATCAGTAAAGATTTACTTGAAAATAGGATAAAAGATGGAGCTGGTCTGCTCAATCCCTTATCCTATTACTTAGCAAAAGTTGGAATATAAGTTGTAGAGCCGTATACGAGACCCGTACGTAGTAAGCGCTTAATTTTTAGGTATGATAGAAAAATCCCCGACTACTTTTCAGTAGCCGGAGCACCTTGACAATTCACATATGATTGATTTGATTCGTTTGCACGACGTTCGATTTCAGCTTTGACGGTTTCGTTCCATGGAGCCAGAAGTTCTAATTCATCATCACTCATTCTATCATCAGGTAGTTTTTCCAGCAGATAAGTAAGATAGTGATAAACGTTTACTCCATTGGCTTTTGCCATCTCTGCCATTGTGTACACGATAGCGCTGGCCTGGGCTCCGTTTGGTGTGTCACAGAACAGCCAGTTTTTACGGCCTACTGTAAACGGACGGATCGCATTTTCACTGAGATTATTAGAAAAACTGCAGCGCCCGTCTTCGAGATAGGTAGTCAGATAGGAGCGGCGGTTCTGAATGTAGGTGACAGCTTTATCCATTCTGCTTCCACGGGTAGGGTTCTGCTGATCAAGCCACGACAAAAAGCCTTCTACTACCGGCTTTTCTTTTTCAAGGCGAGCCTTTTTAATAGCATCGAAGGAAGAATACTTTGATCTGATCACATCTTCCAAATGGAAGAGCTGGTTAATGTACAGCATTCCCTGTACGGATGGCTGGGTATAATCCAGAGCTTTTCCCTTGGGAATGGCATCTGTCAGATATCTTCTGATGTGTGCCCAGCAGGCTGTGCGTTTGGCATCTGGAACTTTATTGTATCCACTATAGCCGTCACACATCAGATAACCCTTGAAGCCGTGAAGAAAATCTACAGCATTGTCCCCGGCCCGGGTCTCTGAGTATTTATAGAGGATAATAGGTGGTCCTCCGTCTTCACCGCTGCGGAAAAGCCACATATATGACTTTGTCTGAGCGCGGCGTTCCGGTTCATGTAGAACTTGAAGTGGCGTTTCATCTGCCATTGCGAATCCACGTTCCAGAAGTTTCCTGTGGAAGTATTCGTACATAGGAAGAAAAAACGCTTCGGAATTCCGGATCACCCAGTTTGCCATAGTAGCTCTGGTGATCTCCACGCCATACTGTTTCCAGTCCTTTTCCTGACGGTAGTATGGGAGACCATTACAAAACTTCTGGTACATTACCCAAGCGACCGTTCCAGCAGAAACCATTCCATAAAGCATATGGGCTCTGCCATCTTTTCCTTTTTTGATGACCGGAATATCCTGAAGCCTGCACTGCGGACACTCATAGTTCTTACTGTAGTATTCATATACTTTCAGTTTTGCCGGTACAAAAACCAGTTCCCGGCGGACAAACTCTTCCCCGATTTCTTTCAGCGGGGTACCACAGACAGGGCAGAGTTTCTCTTTCTCAGAAAGCTCCAGATACTTTTTTTCAACAGGAACTCCCTTAAAACGTTCCGCATCTGTAGCTCTTCCTTTTCGCTTTTTTGCTGTTTTTTCTGGAAGAATTGATTCAAGAACCTCTGCTTTTGCAGCTTCTGGATCCTGTTCCAGTTCCGCCTCATTAAAAAAGTTTAACTGACCCGGAATATCGAGGGTCCTTTTTTCGCTGGAGGTGCCAAACAATTTTTTACGGAGAAGGTCTATCTCTTCTTTCAGATTATCCCGCTCCTGGGTGAGAGCCTCTTCCCGTTTATTGCCAGCATCGACAGTTGCCTGAAGTGTTTTTATCATTTTTTTGAGATCGTTTATCATGTCCTTCAGCTCACGGAGCTGGATATCTTTGGAACTGTCTGCCACTGCTTTTTCCTCCTGTTTCTGATGTTTCCATTATACCAGAAAACAGTGGTTTTTCCCAGCAAAACAGCGGATTTACCAGGACTTGAAAGTGCCGAAAATACAGCAAAAAACAAGAGTTTTATGTGCATCTTTTTTACGTTGCCTTGATCGCTTTGGGCTGCTCAATATCAATGCCGGACATCAGCCAGTCGAACTCCCGCCATGTAAGATTCCGGACTTCGGATTTATTCCTGGGCCACCGGTAAGAACCTTGGGCAGTCAGTCTTTTGTAGATCATAACGATCCCATCCGGTTCTTTTAAAATAGCTTTGATGCGGTCGCATTTACGGCCACAGAAAAGAAAAAGTGCATGGTCGATCTCCATCGAAAACTGTTCCTGGATGATCGCACACAATCCATCAATGGACTTGCGCATATCTGTTCTTCCACAGACGATATAGATCGCATCAACACTTGAGATGTCCGCTAACATAACGGCTCCTTCAGCGTATCCATGAGTATCTTCAGAAGTAACGGTTTGATCTCATTACTCATTCGTATAAGCAATCCGTCTGCTTCGATTTCAATCGTATGTGAATTGTCAAGGTGCATAGATTTGTTTCCATTATCTGGGAGCAATCCTGCCGGAGAAGACTCCGGTTCTATAGCAATCTGGACTACATCCTGTTTATGGGATGTAAGGTCAAGAGTGCTGGCTTTGGGGGCTGGATCCGGTATCTGACAGGCTTTTTTGCGGAGACGGGTAACTGCATTGTAAAAACAGCTGGGAGATATCCCATGTTCATTACACCATGCAGCATCTGTCAGACCGCTTTGTCTGCATTCAGTTACCAGTTCCATCCATTCTTCCAGGGAACGCCCTGGAGCACGTTTATTACTCATAATGAAACCTCCAAATGTAGTAAATTTCTATCTCCTATCAAGCGGAGTGTAGTAAAAATCTATTTACTATCATTATGAGTTTAAAAACGTAGACAGTAAAGCTACCCAAGATTTAAGCGCTTACCGTACGTACGGTTCAATGGGAGGGGCGAGATAATTATTCTCCCTCTACCCTATTCATACTTAAAAATTAAGCGCTTACGAATTAAACGTAAAAGTGGGTCAATTTTACTTGACAATCAACAAGAATATGGCAGAAAGCCTTGGAATTACTCAATGTCATTAACTTAAAAGCAGAAGATATTTATTCCTAAAAGGATTAGATATCT
>NZ_JAJCGT010000083.1:0-3893 GCF_020553185.1 Blautia sp. MSK18_10
ATCTGGTACATACTACGAAGAAAAACCATGCCTGTTTTGATTTTGATATCCGGTTTCCAAAGATGCCTTCCTATCTGCGCAGATCTGTCATCCGGCATGCGCTGGGGACAGTATTCTCTTATAGAACACGGCTGGATCTATGGGAAAAGACAGACGGAAAGAGCGGGAAACCAAGGCTTGTATATGAAAACCACGCCATGCCGGTCTTCTACCGTGATGTCATGTACCGTGAGGGAGCGGAAGGGAAAGACGAAGCATACCTGAAACTCTATGACGGCCATGACTGGAAATGGTCCTGTGTACGTCTGGAGCATACAGATATGGAATATCTGAGAAAATACTGGTCAGGGAAAAAGGCATCTGCCCCAACTCTGGAAAAGAGACACCGGAAGTACTTTTTGCGTTTTTCTTATACAGAAGAAGTAACACTTACCAAAACACCTGTGAAAGAACAGATCATCTGCAGTGTGGACTTAGGGATCAATACCGATGCAGTCTGTACCATCATGCGGGCAGACGGAACTGTCCTGGGAAGAAGATTCATAGATTATCCCAGTGAAAAAGACCGGATGTACCGCGCACTGGGACGGATCCGCAGATTCCAGAGGGAACATGGTTCTGCGCAGACACAGGGAAGATGGACGTATACGAAACGTCTGAACACAGAACTGGGTAAAAAGATTGCAGGTGCGATCGTAAGATATGCGGAAGAAAACCATGCAGATGTGATCGTGTTCGAGTATCTGGAGATGCAGGGGAAGATACCGGGAAAGAAAAAGCAGAAACTGCACCTGTGGAGAAAGCGGGATATCCAAAGACGCTGTGAACATCAGGCACACAGGAAAAGGATGCGGGTATCCCGGATCTGTGCATGGAACACCAGCAGACTGGCTTATGATGGCTCCGGGGCGGTAACACGTGACTGGGAAGATTACAGCCTCTGTACTTTCCAGACAGGAAAACGATATAATTGTGACCTGTCAGCATCCTATAATATAGGAGCCAGATATTTTATAAGAGAACTTTTAAAACCCCTTCCGGTAACGGAAAGGTCTTTGCTGGAGGCAAAAGTCCCTCCTGTAAAGCGTAGAACCTCATGCGTCTATGCAGATCTGAGGAAACTCCATTCAGAAATGGAACTCTTAAAAGCAGCATAGATACAGGCAGATATACAGTGGATTACCTGTAATGTGGGAACCAGCCATATCCGGCATGGGAAATACGCATAACTGCGCACCTAAGTTACAGGTGTATCCGTCGATATTCAGTCTGACGCCTAAAGCGTCTGGAAGCACGTGACTTCAGTCATGTGAGGTCCACAAGTAAACAGAAGACAAAGTAGACTGGTCAGGAGAGAAGAAAAAAATATACAGTAATGAAAGTGGTGATAATATGCACAAGTGGAATGAGATTACAGATGAGAATTCGCTGAAGGAATTTATGGAAAGAGTGTCGTTTTTCCATGATAGCTGTATCAAAGAGATGCATTATCTGAGCGGAGCATATGTTAATGAAAACCTGGATATGTATCCTGTAAACGATCGCAGGATTCTGAGAGTAATAATACAACGGCAGTATGAAGAAGATTCAATGATTGAAATGGAATTTCAGGGATTAAAATACTTAAAGTTATTTCCGGCAGACGAACGCTATTCATGCGAAATACTCGATTCCAATATAATTCTGAAAGAGGATTGTATCATCTGGAGCGACTGCGAAGATAAAATAGAGCTGGAAGATGGAGACACAGGAACTTTGGTATGTGCATCTAAACTTCGATGGCGTTCGATTTTCGGATATATGGGAGAGAAGAATTATTGGTAGGTGTGCCCTGTCCCACATTTCTTTTGACCCAAGGGGTGTGTAACAGCACAGTCTCTACTTCAATAATCCTTTGGATAAAGCCTTTATAATTTATGTAAAGTATATCGTATTTATTCTTTTTCGTAAAGAAGTCTGGATGGAAGCACTGCTTACCACAGTATAATATCAGTATAATATATAGAAGAAAAAGTTTTTGCAGAAAAGAATCAGGATTCTGTAAAAACTTTTTTTTTACGCAGAAACAACCTTGCAATTTGTGATGAATACGCTATAATTAAAAAACGTAATGAACCGAGATTGGTTAGACCAATATAAAGGAGTTGAATATTTGAAAAATAAAAAAGAACGAGACTGGAAGTTTATCATCGGTATGATTGTTCTGCTCGCCATTTTTGCTGTAATGGGAGGTGCTTTCTGGAATATGGTAGGAAAGCAGGCACAGATGGTCAGGGAGGAAGAGCAGAAAGAGGAAGCAAATGCTATTTCTGCAATCTATATCGAGACAGGAGAATTTCTGAAGACCGGAGTTTTTGTGGATCTGAACAATGGAACTATTTTCAGCGCAGACATACCGGCAGAGGGCATTTACAATAAAAAAGGAAAATTAATTTCCGATGATGTATTGGAAAATGGGGATAAAGTAAAGATATACGGCGATGGGATCATGCTGGAATCTTTCCCGGGACAGTATCCGGGCGTGACAAAGATTCAGAGAACCGGTCGAGCATCTCTCGAGGAAACTCAGGAGTACGAAGATCAGGTAACTGGAATGATGAAGCCTGTAGCCGTTCAGTAAGGATTAGAGGAGACTGAAAATGAAATACGTAAGACAATTCTGGATTATTTTACTGATATCCGCAATGGGAGAGGCATTACATGTTCTGATCCCGCTTCCTGTACCTGCAAGTGTGTACGGACTGGTGATCATGCTGATCGCACTGGGAACACACATTATCAGGTTGGAACAGGTCAAAGAAGCAGCTGAATTTCTCATAGAGATCATGCCGGTTATGTTTATTCCGGCAGGTGTCGGATTGCTGACAGCCTGGGGCATACTGAAACCGGTATGTGTGCCGATCATTCTGATCACAGTGATCACCACAGTTGTGGTAATGATTGTGACAGGTCGTGTCACACAGGCAGTTATTCGTATGGACAGAAAGAAAGGACAGAAAAGATCATGACACAATTTATGAGTAATTCCCTGTTTTTTGGTGCAGCGATCAGTCTGATCGCATATGAGGCAGGACTTCTTTTGAAAAGAAAATTTAAGATGGCAATTTTTAATCCACTTCTGATTGCGATCATTGCAGTAATAGCGGTGCTTTGTTTACTGCATATTGATTATGACACCTATAATCAGAGCGGTCAGTATATAAGCTACTTGCTCACACCTGCAACGGTCTGCCTGGCAGTTCCGCTGTATCAGCAGATGGAACTTCTGAAAAAGAATCTGAAAGCTGTAATCATTGGAATTGTTTCCGGTGTGCTTGCCAGTCTGGTCAGTGTGCTGATCCTTGCGAAGCTGTTCAGCCTGAGTCATGAGCAGTATGTAACACTTCTTCCGAAATCTATTACAACTGCCATCGGAATGGGTGTTTCTGAAGAACTTGGAGGTATTGTGACTATTACAGTTGCAGTTATTATTATTACCGGTGTTCTTGGAAATATGATGGCAGAGACTGTGATCAAACTTGCACGCATCGAAGAACCTATCGCTAAGGGACTGGCGCTTGGAACTTCTGCCCATGCCATCGGTACTGCCAAGGCAATGGAACTGGGTGAAATAGAAGGTGCCATGAGCAGTCTTGCAATCGCAGTTGCCGGTCTTCTGACTGTTATAGGTGCGTCTGTGTTTGCGCAGTTTATGTAAGAACAGTAGTGATTGCCTGATAAATTGTTTTGGGCAATATACAATATATCTGTTGACTTTAACATTATTTATACAAGAGAACTGTTGTGTCAGATGAGCAGAGGCGCTGCTTGAATGAAAAAGTAAATTCTACATTCTAATATACCTTGATTTTATGCGGGATTTAATTCTATTTTCGGAGATATACAACTTGATT
>NZ_JAJCGT010000084.1:0-3867 GCF_020553185.1 Blautia sp. MSK18_10
ATGCAGATGAAGATGAATATATTTTACTGCCGCTTCAATTTCTCTGCTGTAATGTTGCATCCCGGACTTCTGCACTTCCTGGGCAAATCTCAGGGCTGCTTTTTGTGATAACTTTTCTATGGAAGATTTGTTGGTACACTCTTCTACTGTCTGAATATAACCGTCGCTTAATGCATAAGCAGTTTCTTCAGGTACACCACCTTCAATGGCAGCTCTGGTAAACAGCGTAATTCCTGCAATAAACATATTTTTACTGTTTCGCAGTTCATTTCTGGACAGGATTCCAGGGGTTCCATCCGGTGTGAGCTGAAAAACAGACTGTATTCTGTCTGTCTGGCCATTCCTGATAGCATCATACTGCCGACGCTCACTGGCATAGGATAATTGCCATAACAGCTACGGAAAGTACAATGTTTCCGCACGGCAATTCTGCTGCAAAGGGAACAGAGCCAATTGCTGCCTGTACCGTTGCTTTCGGAAGGTATGCAATAACACAAAAAGCCCTTTCTTTTGCAGATAGATTTGTTTTCACTGTGCAGAGCAATACGCCGAAAGACCGGAAGATCAGCGCAACGAAAATCATAGCAACTGCGGCAAGTCCGGCTTCCAGTGTATAGCGGATATCCACAGCAGCACCCACCAGAACGAAAAGAATCACTTCCGCAGCCAGCCAGAGCTTTCCGAATTTTTCCGACAATCTCTTTGATACAAAAGCTGTGCATTTCATTTTCAGAACGCATGCCATACTTACCACTGCCAGCAGCCCGGAGACTGCGATTTTTCCTTCCAGCCAGCCTTCAATCGCAATCAGGAGAAAAGAACATCCCAGAACAATGATTACTTTCATACTGTTTCTGACATAATATTTCTTCGCATATGCAGTCTCAAAAAACAGATACAGCAGATAGCCTACACTCGCTCCAAGAATAATTCCCAGAATAATGGAAACCGGAATATTAGCAAATACTTTGATATCCGCGGTTATTACAACACCGTTCTTTTTTATACCTACCAGCCAAACGCATCCCGAATCAATGCCCCAGTTTCTCCATCTATGTAAAATAATTCCTGTTCGTCCGGAGAATCTTTCCACTGGTAAGGGCAGCGGAAACTCCAGACAGGCCTGTAAACGATTCCCTCTGCAGTTTCATCAATATAATATTCCAGACAGATTTTTGTAACTGGAATCGTGGTTGATTCCGTTTCCCCTGTATCATTCTGTTCTGTAAAAAAACCTATTTTCCCGTCTTTTACATATTGTTCCACTGATTTTAGAATTTCTTCCATAGGAAGCATAGTAACTGATTCTTCCTCTTTCACTTGAAGTGGAATCGGCATATTAAAATAGCAATCTTCAAGTTCAGGGCCAAAACCTGTATTTCCCCGATAATAATACTGGGAAAGTCCACCCACCAATACTCCATTCAGCAGAATTTCCGTGTCGTAATAATCATATCCTACTTCCATGTCGCTGATTGATTTTCTTACAGAAGTTCCAGTTAAATTAGCTCTGGAAAGCAGCTGATTTATAATATTTAATTCCTCATCTTCCGTACTTTTTCCTAAAGATCCCAGGTCTTTTTCACTTAATCCATCACACTGTATCATTCCGTCTGAAACGAATAACTGCAGTCCTTTTTCTTTATTTTCCCAGACCATTTCATCTGTCACAGATTTTTCCCAGCCATCTTTCCCACCAAACCAGGAGCGGATTTCTTCCTCTGATACGTTACATTTTTCCAGGATTCCTTTCGAAACATCGGAGGTACTTCCGATAATATCGGCCTCTATCGTAAGCGTTCCTGATTTTCCCGGCAAAGAAGCTGTTACATGACTTTCCTTTATCTGTAACACTGTTGTTTCTGAATCATATTTCTCATTTACTTCCGTAGAATCTAAAGAACTTTCTGAACTTGTTGTTTCCTGTGTACTCTCATCCAAGGAATCCGAAGTGGGTTCTACTCCAGTATCTTCAGCTAGCAGCTTTCCTTCTTTCCTGTATTTTTCTATGATATCCCGTACTTCATTATTTAATGGAAGGGTTAACGTAAGAGTCTGAGGCGTATATCCTCTGTAAACATCCTCCGCAGGCAGTGCATAAGAAAGCATTCCTTCTGAATCTGTAAAAGAACCAGTTTTAAAAATTTTTTCGTAAACTTTATAATCTTTCCAGGTGTAATAAATCTTACCGTTATAATCCGGATATGCCTGAATGGTCATGGAAAGCTCTACCTTGGAATCTTCTTTTAATATTTTTTCTGTCAATGCATCATCATACAGGGTAATATGCCCATAATAGAGATTTTCCCCGTCTATCTTATTCAAAGATGCAAGTGCATCTTCTCCATTCACTGTCGCATGGTCCCTGCAACTGATCATATAGTTCCTCGCCTCGTTTGAAGGTTCACCCAGAAAGCTTAAACTACTGCCATCAAAATAAGCTTCTGTAATAGAAAGCATAGACTGTCTCCAATCCATCTCCTCAAGAGTTATATGATAAGAAGTCATATCTTCTACATTTTCTGCATTTGAATCAGGTTCTGTAACAATCATTTGGGCAGTTTCCTGTCCAGTAACACCCTGCTGCTCCAGTTCTTTATGAAGCCATCCAAGTTTTGTTGCAAGTACACCGGTGCTAATGCCTAATACAGCAGCCACCGGAAGAAGAATCCGAATTATTTTTTTCTTATTCCCTGAACTTTTCTTTCTTCTTTCATCTGGTTTTATGACTAAATTATTCGTGTTACCAATTCTCTCATCTGGAGAATCTAAAATTCCCTTCAGAACATCTTCCATAGCTTTATCAATATTATCGGGTATCTCAGTTTCTTCTTTTAAAATTTTTCTGATTTCTTTTTCATTCATATCCATCACCTCCTGATCACCCTTTTTAATTTTGCTCTTGCCCTGGAAAGTTTAGTTGATACGGTATTGCTGTTCATTTCAAGAAGAACACCTATTTCCTTTACAGAAAATTCATCAAAATAATAGAGTTCTACAATTTTCCTACTTTCTTCATCAAGACATAAAAGCAATTGCTTCCATTCACAAAGATCCAGGTCTTCACAATGTATACCTTCTTCAAAATTTTCCAGTTCTGTGTCACGGTTCTTTTGACGGAGAATGTCTTTACATTCGTTTATCAGAATCCGAATCAGCCAAGTCTTAAAATATTTCACTTCTCTCAGCCCCTGTATATTTTCATAACAGGACAGGATTGCATTTTGCAGTGCATCTGCAATGTCTTGCTCGTTCCGAAGATAAACCCAGGCTGCTTTATATAAGCTCTGCTTATTCATCCGGATCAATTGAACAAACGCTTCTTTATCTCCGTTTTTAGCTGCTGTTACCAAAGCATCCATTTTTATACCCCCTTTTCATTTTTATAACTATTAGACTTGAAATATGGGCAGTTCCTTTCAAAAATTTTTTATTTTATACAAAAAAAGACACAGGCAATCGAAGATGGATCGTCAATGTCTTTTTATTCTCAATTTTCAAATTTGCTCATTTATGGTTGAAAAAAGGTACTTATCTGGTTCCTTTCCATTTTTAATAAAACAAAAAAGCCAGAAAGCCTTGATTTCACTGACTTTCTGACTCGTTAGAAGCAGGGGATGAGAGAATCGAACTCCCACCAAAGGTTTTGGAGACCCCTATCATACCATTTGACCAATCCCCTACAAAGTATATTTTATATACTCTCAAAACTACATACATGCTGACATTTCCCTGAGATTCATTACTTCCTGCGTTGCTGAGTGAATGATCTACTCCGCGGTGGTCACTTCGTGACTCCGTCTCTCAGCGTTTTGGTCAAGCCCTCACCCGATTAGTAACAGTCAGCTCCATGTGTTGCCACACTTC
>NZ_JAJCGT010000085.1:0-3856 GCF_020553185.1 Blautia sp. MSK18_10
CGTCACGTTTCCAAGCGTGGCAGTATGCGTAGTAGGTTCCCTGCTGTACATATTTAAATGTAGTAGAAGTTTGAACCTGATTCTTGTTTACGGAATCGTAATCTTTGTTTGTGATGCAGTCGCGGTCTGTGGAGATTACATAGTCATAACCTGCAGCACCTTCGGAATCACCGGAAAGAATAGCAGTTGCTTTGTTGCCAACAACTTTAACGCTGCTGATCATTGGAGCTGCTGGTCTTTCTGTCGGATCAGTCACAACGGCAGAAACTGTCTTGGAACCTGTGTAATTTTTGTTATCCTTTGTAGCTGTTACAGTAACTTTGTTTGCTGCGGCATCTTTTGTTACTGTATATTCATTAGATGGGACTTCTACTTTTCCACATTTAACAGTAATTTTGTCTCCATCTACAGTTACATCTGCATTTGCAAGGTTAAATTTATCAATTCCCCATGGAAGATTTACTAATGTATTGTCTTGTTTTTTATAACCATTCTTTGGAACGATAGTAACAACAAGGCTGTTTTTAGCTGTTGCATTAATAACATCTTTGTTAGCGGATACATCCAGGTCATAATCTGTACCTTCTACCAGTGTTCTGCCTTTTACAACAATTTTTACAGATGGTTTAACTGGAAGACCTGCTGCATATGTTCCGTTGGAAACAGAAACATTACTGCTATCAATTGTCTCCTGTTCAATTTCAATGAAATCAATAGCAAAAACATTTGTTATTTTATTTCCGGCAGCATCAGTATATACACCATCTTTTACAGAAATGCTATGTGTTGTTGATGTAAGATTTCCACCAAATTTTCCTTTAGCAATAGCGAGAACTGCGGCATACTGTTTTGAAGTACTACCATCAATACCTTTCTGACCATATACATTGTCAACATATTTGATTTCATAATCAGTACCTGCTGTTAATGCTTTTCCAGTCTTATTATCTAACGTTGTCTTAGCAAATGTCTGTTCAGTTCCATCATATTTAAATTTCTTTTTATTAGTATCGATTGTAAATCCATCTTTATCCACATATTTGAATCCGCTTGCCGGATCTGTAGATAACATTTCACCACAGATTTTAAATGTTAAAGTTTTAGTTCCTGTAAAGTTATTATTTTTTGGTGTTAATGTAACTGTACCTTCTCCAACTTCTTTGTTTTCACCGTAAGTTAAAGTAAAGTTGCTTGCAACATCAATTTTCTTTCCACCTAACGTAAGATCAATCTTATTAGCCGGAATATGAAGAGAATATCCTCGGTATTCCTGAGTAGCAATAGCTCCTACTAATTTAGATGCATCAGCAGACTGGATTGTATAAGTTACACTTGCAGTTCCCTTATAATCACCAGTACCTTTAACAGTCAGAGTAGCAGTACCTGCATTTACGTTATTAGTGTAATTATATGTATATGCAGAGATATCGTTATCATCACTATCCTTGGCTCCTGGTCCTGGCAGAATCTGTCCACCAACAACTACGTCAAATGCCGGCTCAACAGGCTGTCCATTGTATGTGAAGGAAGTTTCCCTTAACTTGATGTTTTCCGGTTTTAATGTTGCTTTGACTATATTAACCTTTTTTTCAAGTGTGACATTACCAGAATTATCAAAATTAGCAGTAGCAGAAGTATTTAAAGTAACGCTGGCTTTAACCTCTGTTCCGTTGTTAATAATATCATATTTTACAGTATAGTCTTTTCCTTCTTCCAAGGTTAAGATTTTATTTGTTCCCGGAACCTGTGCCTTAACAGTTAAGCCCATTGCTGCTTTGTAATCTTCCGGTTTAGCGTTGACAATTTCATCAACATAATCATTTGCTTCAATCTTGCTGACCGGAGTTTTAAGAATATTAAAACTATATTCCTTAATACTGTTTTCATAGCTGGACTTACCAATCAGGAACATTTTGGCAGTGCCAGCATTGGTATTATTGGAATAAGTAATTTCATAATCCTTATCTGTCAATGGGGCATTCTGTGATGTTGTCGGAACACCAATTTCATCTGTGGTAAAGGTTACTGGTTCTCCAGTATAATACTTTTTAATATTATCCTTAACTTTATAAGTTGTTTTTCCGCTTGATGTAGTAGATTCTTCTGTTACAGTTCCATTTTTCTTAAGAGTAGTATCTTGGATATTGGTTGCATAGATAGCTAATTCTGCGGTTGTACTTCCGGTTACTTTTTTTCCCGGTTTAGCAGTAATTGTAACTGTATATTTTCCTACATTGACAGCATTTGTAGGTATAGTAACGTCAACATCATTATCAATAGTTAAGATTTCATTTGTATCCTTATCTTTGTAAGTAATATCAACACTTGCAACTTTGTTTCCATTTGCTTTTACTGGTTTGATCGTCGCAACTACTGTATTTAAATCACGATTTTCAATTTCAATATTATTAGTAGCTTGTATTCTTCTGCCATCTTCACTATCAGCAGTGCCACCAGCAATCTCATAGTTTTTATTATTTCCTGTAGTCGGTACACCGTGAATCAGGCTTACAAAAGTATTAAGATTTTTAGTAACATTTACATAGCCATTCTTGTCAACTGCTAAATAATTAGATAAATCAGCTTTAGTCTCTTTATCTATCAATTCAATATCTGATTTAAGAACTTTCATAGTTCCTGTTCCAGTACTGCTTCCATTATATTTAACAGATGTTTTCTTTAATGTGGCAATCATTTTGCCGCCATACTCGCCACTATTCAGTTTCTTAGGCTTGATTTCATAAGTTGTTGTGACAGAACCTTTGTATGCAGAAGACTTAGGTGTTAATGTAATAGTGATTGGCTTTTCTGTTACATCAATATAATTGCTATTCTGATCATAGCCAACATTATATATTTTTTCTACGTCTTCTAACTTATTACCTGTAACCTTTAATCCGTCTTCAGTTGTAGTGATTTTTGGTACTGATTTTAGGATTTCACCAGTATATTCTGGATCATCAGCTTCTACCTTTGTTATATATTTGGCAATATCCTTTGCTTCAACAGTAATTGCATTGGAATCACTACGCCATACAACCTTGTCGTCTTTTATGGCATAAGCGCGTAATGCTACTTTTTTGCCGACCATATCTCCGGTTAAATTAATGCTAGCAGAAGCACTTGCGGTACTATAGTCAGCCTTATTACCAAAAATATCACCATCTACTGTCCATGCAAAGTGTAAAGAAGCATCGCTAATGGCTGAATTAGTATCAATTGTTACGTTTGTTGTTAATTTTTTACCCCATTCAGTAGTATCTTTAACTTCGTTGCCATCAATTGTCATAGCTGCAAAAGTCGCTTTATACTCATTACCATTAATGCTTTCAGATGCAACGTCTGCTGTAGTATCTTCTACAACAGGAGTGGTATTTTCTGTATCAGCAGTAGCGGATGCTTTTGTAGCATCATCAGAAAATGTTTCAGCAGCTGGAGCTTCTGTAGCAACTGATGCATCAGAACCATCACTGAACTCAGCAGCCCATACCGGCACATTAGAAGTAGCAAGCATTGCAACAACAAGTGACATACTTAATGTCTTTTTTGCCATGCCCTTCTTTGTGTTTTTAATCTTTGTCATGATTATAGTTCCCCTTTGGGTGGTGGACAGGTTGTTTTTATGGAAATTTTCGTATCCAGAATAGTTTTCGAGATTGCAGAGTATATAAGATATATCATTTATAATTATGTTTTTTGTGGGTTTTTATATTTAAATCATCAGTTATATTAAGAAATCGTTATGTTATCACATAAAAAGCTTTCAACTATATCAACGAGATACAATTGAATAACTGCGCATCGCATTCTCGTTACTTTCAGTGATGAGTTAGACGCGCAAATTTTTTTACTAAAC
>NZ_JAJCGT010000086.1:0-3140 GCF_020553185.1 Blautia sp. MSK18_10
CTGTTATACGGCAGGCTGTGAAGCTTCTGGTTTGTCCTGTGTCCCAGGTCTTTTTAATTGAATTGCCGAGGATTCCCGCTTATTATCCTAAGTTCATCATACCTTTTCCAGTAATCCAATTTGGGAAGCATTTCTTTCAAATAAGATTGTGCCTGTTCTTCGGTAAAGTTTTCATTTACCATATTCTTTACACACACATCAATAAGTTCATCCATATCATTATATGTGTGCGTTCCATCTGCATAGCACCATTTACAATATTCCTCGTTTAATGTACCATCTTTATCACGTCCCAAGATAGAATCATCATCAATTGGCATTCCACAGTACTGACAAATCAGCTTTCTTGGTTCTCCCAAAAGCGTATTAATTGAAACATCAAATTCTTTTGATAAAAGCCTAAGTGTATCAGTATTTGGGACTGTGTCTCCATTTTCCCAACGTGATACTGCCTGTCTCGTCACCATAACTTTATTTGCCAGCTCGTCCTGTGACATTCCTCTTTCTGTTCTAAGTTTAAGAATTATCTTTTTTGTTTCCATAGTCGTCACCTCCGTTATCTTTATCATATCGATAAATCTGCAGTCTGAAAAGCAACCTGCTGTTGCCATAATCTATCTATTCGTATCAGTTCATGTATTCCCACCATCAAATATAAATATTAGATTGTATTGCAAGATCTGTGTGGCAACACCCTGCGTAAAGTAGAGTGGTCTTATTCCTTTCCGTTTAATATCTCCACCAGTCTTTTTTCTTTGATAATAGCAATCCCCTGACTTTCATCGCCCAATATGATCAGATTATCACCTGGCTGAATATCAAATATTTTTCTTGCTTTTGCCGGTATCACAATCTGACCTTTCTCTCCCACTTTCGTGATTCCAAAAACATGCTTTCCCTTTGGTGGAACACCCAGACCAAGATTATTGATGTTTTCTCTGTCATAATTTACCAGTTCATCCAGACTTACATCCAATACTTCTGCCAGGAGCTTACACCTCTCAATATCAGGTAAGGACTCTCCTGTTTCATATTTTGAAAGTGTCTGTCTGCTTACACCAATCTTTTCAGCCAGTTCATCCTGTGAAAAGCCATGCATTTTACGTACGGATACAAGGTTATCTTTAAACATGTTTTTTCTCCTTTTTCAGACCTAATACACACCAGCGGATAATCGGTATTCTACTGATGATTTCATATAAAAGCAATGCACCTGCAAATGCACTGATTCCCACGACTATATATACAATCCCTGCCGGAAGTTCTGAAGCAAAACATCTCAGGTAATAAGCTACACAAGCTAATGGAAGATAATGAAAAACATAAATTCCCCAGGATTTTTTTGACATCCATCTTGATGCTTTATTTTCCGAGTTCCCATATTTTTTCATAAATGCCAAAATTGCAAGAATTGAAAACCAACAATAAATACAGGCAGACAGGTTATTAAGCACAGGCTCTACCGCATAATTTTCACCAAAATAATATATCGTGTAGAATATTCCTGTTATACCAGCTACAATCAGAAAAATCACCCACCATTTACTTAAGCGCTCAACAACCTCATCATGTGAAAAAATAAAATAACCTGTAAAAAAACAAAACCCGTAAATTCCAAACCGGTACACAGTTACTACCGGAGTATTAAGAACTTGTGAGAATCCATATACAAAGACAGTTAACAAAGCCAGCAGCCATACTGGTGTTTTTTCTCCTTTTTTCCAGATACGATCCCTTTCAATTTTTCTCACTAGTAGCAGAAGCATTGAAAAAATCCATAACACTTGTACATACCAAAGAACACCGATTCCTGATATAGCCATGATCACATACCGAACTATTCCTGGAACTGATTCAAAACTTTCAAAAGCACCGCTGATTTTCATATTATAATATCCCAGTATCCATTGAAATACAAAAAGTCCAACGGTAGAAGGTACCAACAGCTTGCGTGTTTTATCTCGGATAAATTCTTTTAAATTATGCTTTTCCAGATAATATCTGACTGTCATACCAGACACCGTATATAACAAAGCCATCATCCAGGGATATACCAGATATTGGAAAGCATCCTGCAGCTGTTGTTCTTTAAACGGACCGATTACTCCAAACATCTGGACACCATTGTACATATAAATCACGTGATAAATTACAACAATGCAGACCGTAATCCAGCGAATATTATCCAGATATACTCTTCTTGTGTTATCCATACTTTTCCCACCTTTGCAATTATTTTTAACATATTTTAGCATAAAAAGGGTGGTCTTACGACCAACTTTCCTTAACATTTTCTACTGATTTTTGTTAAAAATCATTGCATTATGCATATTTTATTAAGATCGTCAAGTGTATCACTTATATCTCGTAAATCACCATCTGCTCCACGAACAGAAACACCAACACTTTTAAGTGCTGCCTCTGCATCTGACATCTCAGCATCTGTAGTAAGTCCATCCTTACTACGGGATATTCTTGAGAAGATTGTCTTAAAGGCATTACCAATCTGAGAACCAGATACTCTGGTCTTTTCTGCTGTTGTTGATACCAATGCTACATACTTTTCAAAACTCATACCTGCTTCATTTACAACTGAACCAGAAGTTGCAATTGACTGAGAGATTGTGCCACAACCTTTTGAGAAATCTAATGCAATCTCATCAGGTACTCTTTTCTGAGTGCGTCAGGAACCTTTTCTGACCTCAAGAATAATTATGCTTGTTATTATCATATTCACTTTCTATAAAAAGAAATACTATTTAATTTCTTCTTTGTCAGGATTATTTTTTCTGTTTTCAGTGCTGTTTTTTTCACACGTTACTGTTCACTCCGTTCACAGTAACGTAGCCAAAATTCATTCCAGATTGCCTGTGGCAATGGAATTTTGGCTTGTATGTCTCGGGATTTTGGCATATTCATGCCAAAACACCTCGCGTGACAGTGATGTGTGAACAGTAACTTTCACACTCAGTAATAACTTCCTTAATCCTTCCACTATGCAAACGTCTTACTATTTTTGATTCTTGTACTTCATGCATGGTTGCAACATATAAATAGTCCCCATCTTTATCTAATTTTATCCCAAGTGACATGCTCTCGCCACTTAAATCTTACAGATTTTGAAGTGGGAGCTTCCTGCT
>NZ_JAJCGT010000087.1:0-3109 GCF_020553185.1 Blautia sp. MSK18_10
GCGGTATCCCGCCTTAATTCAGATGCTCTGGTAACTCAGTTACCGAGTAATTCACTTTTGCTCTGTATTTGTACCACTCTATATAACGAAACGCTCAGATGCTGTTTTGCAATAGGAGAAAAAAAATATCAAAAAATTGATGATTAATGGTGAGCTTGTGATAGAATGGATAAAAGAGAAAAGCATAAAGGATGTAGTTGTGGAGAATATTTGTTATGATTAGAAAGTTGCTGAACGGAGATATCGATAGAGTTGCTGACATATGGTTAAAGACAAATCTGAAAGCACATTATTTTATTTCCAATCAATACTGGAAAAGTAATTATGAATTAGTGAAAGAAATGATGTCACAATCCGAAGTCTATGTGTATGAAGAGGATAAAATGATTCAAGGATTTGTAGGACTAAATGCTGAATATATCGAAGGTATTTTTGTCTCCGATGAAATGCAGTCATGTGGCATAGGTAAGCTTTTATTAGATTATGTTAAGGATAAAAAAGTTAGCTTACGATTAAATGTATACCAGAAGAATGCCAGAGCAATTTCTTTTTACCAAAGAGAAGGGTTCATTATTCAATGTGAAGATTTGGATGAAGATACTGGTGAAAAAGAGTACACTATGCTATGGAAACGAAAATAGAAATCGGAAGTTGGAGGGATAATGAAATGAATATAAAAGATTTTAAGTGGACGAGAGAACCTGATGATTACACGCTGACAGATGACAAAATTGAGATTATTACACAGCCTGAAACTGATTTGTGGCAAAGAACTTACTATCATTTCCGCAATGATAATGCTCCGGTTTTGCAGATAGAAACAGAGGAAAAGTTTTTTTCATTTATGGTGAAAACAGATTTTAAGGAAAGCCATCATCGCTTTGATCAGTGCGGTGTGGTTATGTATCTTGACAGTGAGAATTGGTTGAAAGGTTCTATAGAATATGAGAATGACAATTTTCAGCACCTGGGAAGTGTTGTGACAAACAATGGATATTCAGATTGGGCAACTACGGAAATTGATGCAGAGATTAAATCTATGTGGTATCGTCTCAGTAGACGTGAAGATGATTATTGCATTGAATGTTCTGAGGATGGCATACGGTTTAAGCAAATGAGGATTTGTCATATGTGGGCTGGTGCAGGAAAAATTAAATTTGGAATTTATGCATGCAGTCCGGAAGATTCATCGTTTAAAGCGGTATTTACAGATATGAAATTGACGGAGTGTCAATGGAAAGCCCACGACGGTCAAAAACCGGATGAGATGTAGCAGAATGTATTTGATACAAAAAACCAATATGAAAATAGTTAAAGTTTTTCAGTTTGTGTAACTGAGAAAAATGAAAATTGCGGAGGTGGATTTGTTGAAGGAAAGTACATATCAAACTCCTTGCGGAACAATTCACTATTGGTCAAGTATTCTGAGTTTGGATACAACGACGCTTGTATTTCTTGCGGGGCTGACTGCTGACCATAGACTGTTTGATAAACAGGTTGCGTACTTCGATGGAAAATATAATATTATTGTATGGGATGCACCGGCTCATGCCTTTTAATCATAAAACCAATTATAATCGGTCAATCAATGGGAGGATATGTAGGCCAGGCTTATGCACAATTGTATCCTGACCGGCTGGCAGGTTTTATTTCCATTGATTCAGCACCGCTCCAGAGAAACTATGTGACAGCAGTGGAGATCTGGCTTCTGAAAAGAATGGAACCAGTATATGCACATTACCCATGGAAGTTGCTTTTGAAATCCGGAACAAAGGGAGTTGCAACTTCTAATTATGGCAGAAACCTGATGAAGGAAATGATGCTGGTCTATGATGGTGATCAGCATCGTTATGCACAAATTGCCGGGCATGGATTTCGTATTCTGGCAGAGGCAATGGAAAAGGATCTGCCTTATGAAATCAAATGTCCTTCCCTGTTGATATGTGGTACAAAGGATCATGCCGGTTCATGCATAAGGTATAACAGAGAATGGCATCGAAAAACGAAAATTCCTTTAAAGTGGATTGAAGGGGTCGGTCATAATTCTAATACAGATAAACCGGAGATGATCAATAGTTTACTAGAAGAGTTCTTCTCGAATATTTTATGACAGGCAACCTAAAGTTATTTGAATTGAAAAAGTTGGAGGATACACGCATGAAAATTGTAATCATTAATGGAAGTGCCAGAAAAGGAAACACGCTGACAGCAATCAATGCATTTATAAAAGGAGCGTCAGAAAAGAATGAAATTGAAATCATTGAACCCGACAAACTCAACATTGCACCATGCAAGGGATGTGGTGTCTGTCAATGCTCTAAGGGATGCGTCGATAAGGATGATACAAATCCTACAATTGATAAAATTGCTGCCGCAGATATGATTCTTTTTGCTACGCCAGTTTATTGGTGGGGAATGTCAGCACAATTGAAATTAGTCATTGATAAGTGCTACTGCCGTGGATTGCAGTTAAAAAATAAAAAAGTGGGCACGATTGTTGTAGGTGGTTCTCCCGTAGACAGTATCCAGTATGAGCTGATTGATAAGCAGTTTGACTGTATGGCAAAATATCTTTCATGGGACATGCTTTTCAATAAATCATATTATGCAACAGCCAGAGATGAACTTGAAAAAAATAAGAATTCCATGAATGAACTTGAGGGAATCGGAAAAAATTTATAAAGTACACTCCAAATTCAAGTTTGTAACGAAGGTATTTGCGATGAAAGGAATTAAGATTGAGTTATTGGGGATTGCAATAATACCTTTAGGAATTGCTGTGACAACAAATAATTTTTGGGGATATGTCCTAGGTGTTCTTGGATTTGGCGTCGCTGTAGTTGGCTGTTTTCTAAAAGATAATCACTGATAACTTCTTGTTTGAAAAATTGAGAAAACGTAATATTGAACAAAAAAGAAATGCACAGTTCTTAGCTTATCGTGAACTGTGCATTTTTGTAAATAAATACTTTTAATTAGCCGATTACGGCATCCTCTGCTGTAAAATGTTCCAGAGAGTTTTCTTTTACCTGAATGCAGATATAAGTAATTCCAGAAATATCGGATGCAAAAAACTGACGCTTTGCAGCAGGTGCGATTTTTAGCCAGT
>NZ_JAJCGT010000088.1:0-2886 GCF_020553185.1 Blautia sp. MSK18_10
TTTCTTTTTCTCATAAAACATGACCCCTTTCGTGTAGGAATTGCTATAATTTTTACATTTTTATTGTATCATTGTATATGTGCAAACTGTATTTTTTAAATTACAAAATCCTGAGATAATTTTATGAGAACCAATTCTCTTCTCGGTGCATCTAATTAGTGTAAAATTAAAAAAGCAAACACGTGTAGTAATTCGGCTGGACAAAAGGAGAAGACAAAGTTATGACAAAAGATGTATTTATTAAGGAGGTTTGGGATGCAGAAGCCATGCTGTATCATATATCAAAGTCCATTCTGAAGAATGATTCTGATTGTGGGGATGCTGTGCAGGAAACAATTCTAAATGAAAAAAATGGAAGTAACGCCCCTTTTATGGTCATTATATCTTGATTATGATGAAGCCAAAAACATTGACCAGTGGCTTGAAGTGAGGGAGTAAAACTTTTTTCTGCGATATAGAAAAATCTTCCCATAATTAGATACAGCCTACTGGGACTATTCGATACTCGGAAGGGCGTTACGCCCACACCAGGGAGATGCGGTGAGTCCGCGCCGGGGACTTAATGATATCGGCGACATTTTAGACATTCGGAAGGATGTCACGGCTGACAGCCAGCATAAAACCGCTTTTTAAGACTATGAGCACTGGATAACAAAAAAAGTTGTCCGGTGCTGTTTTTTATATTATAGTGATGAATGGGAAAAGATAGATGGGAAAACAACAGGATAGAGAGAAAATCGTGCAGAAAATTAAAGTAGCTGCCGATCTGTACAGGAAGCTACCCTTCTGTAAAATACCGGAAGAGCTGAAAAAATTGAGGCTTTATAAAATATACATGCTATAATAGGATCAACTGAATGATTCGTAAAGGAGACGAAAAGTTATGAACAGTATTTTTCACAGAATCAGTGTAAGAAAATATGAAGACAAACCAGTAGAAAAGGAAAAAATCATGGAAATCCTGAAGGCGGGAATGCAGGCGCCAAGTGCATGTAACCAGCAGCCTTGGGAATTTTATGTGGTAACAGACAAAGAAAAAATCCAGAAATTGTCCAAAGTAACACCATACACCGGCTGTGCAGCAGGGGCACCTGCAGTGATCGTACCAGTCTATCATACAGAAGGACTTGTTGCACCATCTTTTGCACAGATTGACATGTCCATTGCTCAAGAGAATATCTGGCTGGAAACAGATACTCTTGGTCTGGGCGGAGTATGGTTTGGCATTGCTCCGATAGAAGAACACATGGAAGAAGTTCACAGACTTCTGGGTCTTCCGGAAAATGTAAAAGTTTTTTCTATGTTTGCACTGGGTTATCCGGCAGAGACAAGACCGCAGCAGGACCGGTTTGATCCAGAAAGAATTCACTTCATCGAAGAATAAAGAACTGACAGAGACATGACTGTTTGAAATTATTTACAAATAAAGAAGGAAAAATAGATGGAATTATTTGACGTTATAGACAGCAAAGGTAATCCTGCCGGACAGATTGTATCAAGGGAAAAAGCCCATGCAGAAGGAATTCCCCACAGAACAGCTCACATATGGATTATTCGGAAAAAAGAGGGCAAAGTGCAGATTCTTTTACAGAAACGCTCACAAAACAAGGATTCTTTTCCGGGAAAATTTGATACTTCCTCGGCAGGACACATCCAGGCAGGAGACGAACCACTGGAATCTGCACTTCGGGAACTGAAAGAAGAACTGGGAATCAGCGCAACACCGGAACAGTTGCACTTTGCCGGAACCTTCCCCATATCTTTCACAAAAGAATTTCATGGAAAAATGTTTCGGGATGAAGAAATTGCTTTTGTCTACATCTATCAGGAGCCTGTGAATACAGCGGAACTTGTTCTTCAGACAGAAGAAGTAGAGGAAGTTCAGTGGTTTGATCTGGAAGAAGTATATGAACAGTGTGGAAAACGCAGGGAGATATTCTGTGTGCCCGAAGGGGGCCTGGGAGTGGTGCGGAGTTATCTGAAAAGCATTGAAAAGAATTAGGCTGAAAGGAAAACGCCCTGGAGCACGTTTATTACTCATAATGAAAGTGGAACAAAGTAGAGTGCAATAATTTGATAATATTGTAGTGGGTATACATATGAAATTATTTATGAATAAGAATGAGAAATATGAAGAGCCTGAGGTTCACATGTTTTTTCATAAACAAACGAAAGAAGTAGAGCAGGTTGAGAAGTTTGTAAGATCTCTTTCTATTACCGTTCCGGTTCAATATGAGGATGAAATCTATAAATTATATCCGTTGGTCTGGATTCCAGAGCTACTATGAATCTGGATGCTACCATAAAAGGCACTAATGTTAGAGTAGGAGAAATTTATTATGAAAAATGAATTGATTTTGTTTGAAACGGCAGATAAGGAGATAAAACTTAATGTGTCTGTTAAAGATAGCACTGTATGGCTTAACAGAAATCAGTTAGCTGAGTTATTTGAAAGAGACGTGAAGACGATTGGTAAACATATTAATAATGCATTGAAAGAAGAGTTGGATAATTCAGTTGTCGCAAAATTTGCGACAACTGCTTTAGACGGTAAAATTTACCAGGTAGAGCATTATAATCTGGATATGATTATTTCTGTTGGATATAGGGTAAAATCTAATCGAGGGGTGGAATTTCGTAAATGGGCGAACAAAGTCCTTAAACAATATATTATCCAGGGATATGCAATTAATGAAAAGAGATTGGAGGCATTGCAGCGTACAGTAAGTATACAAACTAAAATGTTGGCATCAACCCTGGAAGTGATTACTTCTATGATTACTTTTGATCATCCGAGATAAAACGAAAACGCCCGAAACCCAGTAAATACACAATGTCATTAACTTAAAAGCAGAAGATATTTATTCCTAAAAGGATTAGATATCT
>NZ_JAJCGT010000009.1:0-91178 GCF_020553185.1 Blautia sp. MSK18_10
CTTTGTAATGCTGACGCTCGTAATTACAGACATTCCAGAGCTTGGATGCTGCATAACACATATGCCCGATGAGGTTCGCATATTCCCGGCTGACCTTTATGGATGTTTTCTTTGACAGCAGCATTTCCTCTCCTCCATCGTATCAGTACGCTTTGCTCTGATGTTCGATATACCTGCGGATATTTTCTTCCGATACAGATCCAACCGTTTCCACATAATAGGAATGGTTCCACAGCTCTCCTTTCCAAAGCTGGTTTCTTATTTCCGGAAAACGTTCGAAAAGTTTCCTGCCGGAGATCCCCTTCAGGTATTTCACGATCGCAGTTATGGATAATTTCGGAGGGGCTGACACAAAACAGTGTACATGGTCTCCTTCCCCACATTCAAACAGATGGATCGTAAAGCCCTTATCTTCTGCGATCTCCTGCACCAGTTCCTGCAGATATGCCTCGACCTCCGCATTTAATATCTTCCGCCGGTATTTCACTGACCATACCATATGGTAATTAATATTACACACACAAGTGCGGTAATGTATAAGATTTTCTTTCATACATATAGTATACCATGATATCAAAAATTTCGCAATAAAATATCGAACATATTTTCTTTTTTATAATGCTGGATACAGCTTTTTATAGAAAAAGCTAGTTAACTTAAATGAAAAACTAAATTCCGGTTTTGGACCAAAGGGGAGAAGTATAGTAACAATATTTTTCCTTAAAATCAATAATAATACTTCATCTTTAGAAACTTTTGAGGATCAGAACGATTATTTATTGGGATAAAAAACGAACAGCAAAAACAGAATAGAACAACGGGTAAAAGAATTACGAAAGGCTCATAATCTTACTCAGAAAACGCTCGCTGCCAAATTACAACTTGCAGGATATGATTTTAATGATCTGGCAATCCTGCGAATTGAACAAGGCACACGTTTCGTTCCCGACTACGAAGTTGTCGCACTGGCCGAAGTATTTAATGTTTCCTGCGAATATCTTCTTGGTCTGACGGACGCTCCTGCAAAATAATTTAATTGTATTGCTTCCAATTATATGCTAGACTATGGATAGATACTTCTGAACAACATACACTATTTATAAACCGTATGATTGGAGTGATTTCATGGAATTAACAAAAAAAATCCCTACAACCGATAAAAGCCAGGAAAACAATCATCTTCTCCGCATGTTAGACCGGGGAATTGATGATATGGAAGCTGGTCGTGAATTGCCACTGGAAGATGCTTTTCGCAAAATCGCAGAATTAAGGGATGCACGAAGAAATGCAAGAATATAGAATTATTTTAACCTGGGAAGCAATTTACGATGTCACAGACATTGCAGATTATATTGAAGAAGAATTCGGCCAGCAACGTGCTGACCGTTTTCAATCTGATCTGAAAGAACAAATGCAGAATTTAAGCCAGTTCAGTACTGCCTTTCCCCGAACTCAAATTCTGTACAGAGGATATTCCATACATAAAAGATCTTTTCCGCCATCTATTATTTTTTATATTATAATGGAAGAAACAAAAGAGATTCATATTCTCCGAGTGTTGCGCCATGAACGAGATTGGGAAAATATCCTGTTGCAAAGATCAACTTATACATATCCGGAATAAATAGCTGGAAGCCGATCAGAGATTTTTCTGAAAGGTATCCCTGGTCCTCTCATATTTTATAATTTCTTAATTTGACGCTTCCGCCTACTCCTGTTAAAATAAACTGTAGACACATCTGTCCAAAACATCATACAGCCAAGTAATATAACTGTCATAGCCGAACTGGTTAGACAGTTTTTTTGTACTCTTTTTTATAGAAAAAACAAATTGGAGGATTTCAATGAGCAAACGTACCAGAACTCATCCCGTACAATTTTATTTAAATGATGATGAACAATACATTTTAGAAGAAAAATATCGTCTTTCCAGAATGAAAAGCAAATCTGCCTTTCTACGGAAAATAATCTTATATGGATTTGTATATGAAGTAGACTACTCTCATATCCGAAAAATGAATAACCTGCTGGGCAATATCAGCAGCAATTTGAATCAGATCACCCATCGTATAAACAGTACCAATACAGTTTACCCAAAGGACCTGGACGATATAAAGGAGTTAATGGAAAAAATATGGCAGTTACAAAAATCCATGGTATCAAAACAACCGTTGATAAAGCAATAGAATACATCTGCAATCCAGATAAAACTGACCAGAATCTATATATTTCTTCCTTTGCCTGCTCTCCCGAAACAGCCGTTCTTGACTTTAAATACACTTTGGATCATACACATGACTGCAGAGATCCGCACAATACAAATAAGGCATTTCATCTGATTCAGGCATTTTCCCCTGGTGAAGTTTCCTATGAAGAAGCCCATCAAATTGGCAAAGAACTTGCGGATCGCTTACTGGAGGGAAAATACTCCTATGTTCTGACAACACACACTGATAAAGGTCATGTACATAACCATTTAATTTTCTGTTCTGCAGATAACATCACTTTTTCTCATTACCATGACTGTAAAAAGAATTACTGGAAAATACGAAATCTCAGCGACACTTTATGCCAGGAACATAACCTGTCCACAATTATGCCAAATGGTAAAAAGGGAATGAAATACAATGAATGGGCTGCAAATAAATCTGAATCCAGTAAAAAAGCGCAGCTGCGAAAAGATATCAACCAGACAATCCGAATCGTTTCCACTTACTCAGAATTTCTTGCATTTATGGAAGCTAAAGGATATGAAATAAAAAACGCAGAATTTGGCGAAAACAGCAGGAAATACATTACCTTTCGTTCTCCCGATATGTCCCGTCCAGTGCGTGGAAGTACTAAATCTTTAGGAAAAAATTTTACTAAGGAACGTATCAAAGAACGTATTGAGAATAAACTCCAGAGAACTGCCATTTCTTCTGTTCGCAAGAAGTTAATAGACACCAACGCTCCCAATATAACAGGAAACATCGGCCTTCAGAAATGGGCAAATAAGGAAAATTTAAAGATTGTTTCTACTACATATAGCCAGATGCTTACACATAATCTACATAATTTTTCAGAACTTGAAAGCCGCATAACCTTGTTACATATGCAACAAAAAGAGGTAAATACCACTGTCGTCTCTCTTGAATCACAGATCCGACATCTTCGAGAACTGCTAAAATACGCTGAACAATATCAGAAAAATAAAATTTATAACGACCATTATAAAAGCTCAAAAGATTCGGATCGTTATTTCCGTAAATATGAATCTCAAATTATCCTTTTCGCTGGTGCCGAGCATATTTTACAGGAAAATGGTATAGACCTGAAACAGCTCAATACCAATAAGTTACAGGCTCAAATTTCAGAGCTTATTTCCAGAAAGAAGTCAATAAATACTCAATATGTTTCCTTTCGGAAAGAAATGAAAGAGTTGGAATTGATACATCAAAACTTGTCCAAGTATCTAAAACCGGATGATCCTGAAATAGAAAAATCTTCCCATAACAAACTTCCTTCTTTGTAAAACCATAATAATAGGCAGTGATTTCACTCGCTGCCTAAATTCCCGTTAAACCGATATCCTACACCTCGTACTGTTTGTATATATAATGGTTGTCCAGGATCATCTTCTATTTTTTCTCTGATATTGCAGATATGTCGCATAACCACATTATAATCACCGGAATAAGGTTCATTCCATACCAGATCATAAACCATTTCTTTTCCAAATATTCTACCTGGACTTTTCGCTAAAAGAAGTAAAATATCATATTCATATTTTGAAAGATGAACATCACTATCATTCTTTTTGACAATTCGTTCCTGTAGATATATTTTTAATTCTCCAAACCTTATAATTTCCGGTATGAATTGGTTTTTATGTTCCCAGCTAGTCAATATGTTTTCACTTATGCTTCCATTAGCATCTGTGATTCTCTCAATAATTTCTATCTTTTTCACCTTTATTGCCTCTACATTATTAATTTTATATTCTATATATCATCTGCCATTTGACTTTTTTCTTCTACAAGTAATATAATATATTTATTACATATGTAGGATTTAGCAGGAGGATTTTATTATGTCACTACCCCAAATTTCAGAAGCCGAATTTGAAGTTATGAAAATTGTATGGAAATATGCTCCCATCAATACAAATGAAATTACAGAAAAACTTACTCTAACTACCAGCTGGAGTCCAAAAACAATTCAAACTCTTATCAAGAGACTTGTTTCCAAAAAAGCTCTTTCCTACGAAAAACAAGGCCGGGTATTTGTCTATACTCCATTAGTCCAAGAAGATGAATATATACGCCAGGAAAGCAATTCTTTTTTAAAGCGATATTATAATGGAAATCTTTCTTCTATGCTGGCTTCTTACCTTGAAGACGATAAGCTCTCTTCAACAGAAATTGATAACTTACGCCATTTATTATCAAAACATCAGAAATAGGAGGTTTTGAATGAGCAACTGGATTATCCACTTTTTAATCAGTAATATCTTCATATGTATTTTTACACTTGTAATAATCGGAACAAAAAAACTTCTGAAAAAATATTTATCTGCGGCTACACAGTACCATCTCTGTTTTCTTTTATTTTTACTACTTGCCGTGCCATTTTTTCCTGTACAGATTCATGGCTCACAACTTTTTTCATGGTTACATTTTTTTCAAACTGACTCAGGACTTAACTCTGGTACCGACACGCTATCCGAACTTACCAGTAATACACAAAATATTTTGTTAAACCAGGTGAATGATTTTTCAGTTTCCATCAGTAGTCAATTTTCTGGAGGCTTGAATACCATACTCTTTCTAATATGGATAACGGGTGTTATGATTATGTCAGTCCTCACCCTTCATTCATTAAACTATGTACGTTCCATAAAAAGATCTGCTCTCCCGCTTCAAAATCAGCAGGTAAAAACTATTTATTACAATTGTTTAAAGGAACTTAAAATCTCTCACCCAGTATCAGTCTACAGTACTGCATTTTTAAAATCACCAGTTTTAATCGGAATAATACATCCCAGAATTTACATTCCCATCCATTTAATTTCCGAACTGAATCCTGATGATATGCGTTTTATGCTGCTACACGAATTACAGCATTACCGTCACAAAGATACATTTATTGGCTTCCTCATGGTCATAAGTAATATACTCTACTGGTTTAACCCTTTTGTTTGGTACACTTTAAAAGAAATTCTCTGTGACCGTGAAATAGCCTGTGATTCTGCTGTATTGCAGATGATTTCTGCTGATGAATACCAAGCTTATGGAACTACACTGATTAATTTTGCAGAAAAAATATCCTCTTTTTCCTCTCCACTGGCAGTTGGAATGTCCGGAAATTTCAGGCAGATGAAACGACGTATTCTCAACATCGCCGTTTTTAGGAAAGAAACTCTTTATCAAAAAATGAGAGCATTGATAATTTATCTGGTCATTAGTGCTGTTTTTATTGGATGTACACCCATTTTATCCATTGATGCCTCTACTCAAAGCGTATATCATTTTAGTGATACAGACAAAAATATCTCCCTGTTAGATATATCCGAAACATTTGGAACATATGATGGATCATTTGTTTTGTATGACAATAATTTGGATTCCTGGAAAATATACAATCTTGAAGAAGCCACCAAACGTATTCCGCCAGAGTCTACCTACAAAATATACGATGCATTATTAGGGTTGGAATCCGGAATCATCACACCAGAACACTCTTCCATGACATGGAATGGTGATGCCTTTCCTTTTCCATCCTGGGAAGCTGATCAGGATTTAAACTCTGCTATGCAAAATTCCGTTAACTGGTATTTCCAGGCAATTGATTCGCAGCTCGGAATTAACAGAGTCCAGGGATTTTTGAATAAAATAGAATATGGAAACCAGACAACCAGTTCAAATCTGGATTTATACTGGTCCGATTTTTCATTAAAAATCTCGCCTTTAGAGCAAGTAACATTATTGAAAAAATTTAACACAAATGAATTCCATCTAAATTCCCAAAATGTATTTTCTGTTAAAAATGCTATAAAAATTGCCAGTACACCTAATGGTAATTTCTACGGAAAAACTGGAACCGGTCGTGTCAACGGACAGGATATCAACGGCTGGTTTATCGGATATGTAGAAACTTCCGATAACAGCTATTATTTTGCAACCAATATCCAAAGTGATTCTAATGCAACTGGCAAAAAAGCATTTGAAATCACTTCTGATATCTTAAAAAAATTACATATATGGAATTAACAAATATGAAAGGGCTGATAGTTGTTATCAGTTCTTTCTTTTTATTCTATATTGATATTTGGGAACTTCTTTCGTACCATTATTCAGAATTTTATTCCCCATATATTTAAAACTCTTATCATCGTTGAACTTAACAGTCAGCTCACTTGTAATAACGGCATCATTACATATAAATGTATCACATACAGCATCAACAACCAGCACATTGTTTCCCTCTCCGCTATCTCTTATTTCAACGACCTCCGGTAAAGATGTTCCAAAATAAGTAGGGCTATAATTTAAACAACCTAATCGTTCCCAGTCATAAGTTTGATGTTCCGAATCAAATACTGCCCATTTTTTAATTTGCTCCGCTGTTATCGGCAAAAACTCCATTATCAGATTTTCAAACTCTTCTGCCGGAATTCCACTTGAGTTACCTGAAAACTCATATCTCTCCCCGTATTTCATTCGATATAAATATTCATATAAACCATTATAATCTAACCCTTCCATATCAGATCTATCCCAATCAGAACATAAAAGATTATTCCCCTGATATCCAAGCAAATACACACACTTCTTCGAAACTTCCCGGCATTCATCACTTAAAGGTTTAATTCTTATCATAGAACTGCCATCAACCGCTTCTGATACTTCCGGATACTTTGGAACGCATAGCGTATAACCAAACCAGCCTTTTTCTGTATATTTCCATTCTTCTATCCTTGTATACGAAACATATACAATAGATGGATTGTCGTTCATACCCCAAACAGCTTTCACAGCCAGCAAATACATATCTGTCCCATCATAATTGAATTTGAGTCTTTCTATCCCACCATCCCTGTTAATCCTATATAAGACGATATCTCCTGTCAGATCCTGTTCTGCCCTGAAAAGAAATTCTTCCATTTTAGAATAATTAGCCATATTTGAATACGGCGCTGATGTAATAACAGGGACATTTTTTTCCTTTAATACTTCCTGCATTTCTTCCATTACTGTCTCAGAAACTACTACATTCGATGAAGTTCCTTTATCCGCCTTTTGATAAATGGCTTTCATCTGATTCATAACATTCTTACAATCTTCAATAGCTTCTTCTTTCACGACTTCATCTACTGGCAAATCATATCCTCTTTCTTGTACAGCATAATTCGCAGTTTCCTGTGAAATATATTCTAAATCAGCCCCTTTACATTTTGTATTTCCTATGAAAAAGCATCCCAAAATAAATAAAACACTCACCATCTTTTTCAGTTTTCTTTTTGTACTCATATCAATTATCTCCATAACATTCCTCCCACTTTTCGTCTGATAATCTTTCCGTATACCAGGTAACCTCTATTTCTGACCTTGATACATAATTGGATACATATTGAAATCTATCTTTATCTAACAGCCGAATGGTTACGCTATGACAAAACGCCTGATCTAATTCTTTTTGTGGCCATACCGCATTTACTTCCAGTGTTATTGTTCCATCTTGATTTTCTATGTAGGAAACAACTTCCGGATATGGAATATATGGTGTGGGAGCAAAATCATATACGATTCCTCTGGTTCGATACCGATATGTCTGTGTTTCCGTGTGAAATACCGTTCCTGTCTGCAGTATCTCTGCGCTTATATTAAAATATTTTTGAAATATCGCTTCAAATGATTCTTTTGGGATTTCATAAGTCTTTCCTTCCTTAAATTCATCAGTTTTTTCTTCCATTGAAAGTAAACGGTCAAAAACATCATAAAAATTTATTCCATCATAATTTTTTTCACTCCAATTAGAAGTAAACAATTTATTAAGTGTATATCCAAAAGGAAGTATATATTTTCGATTCAGCTCCCTGCATTTTTTATTTAACGGCACTACCCGAAAGGCCCGATATCCAGACGGTCCATCATATCCAGCCGGATGATATTCTTCCATAAAGAAATACCCGTTTTCTGTATATTTCCATGAATTAGCTCTAAACTCATGATAATATGTTTCCTGCCAAGTATCCTCTTTCCATTTAAAAGAGCTTACTTCAACGTCTATTTTCCCCTGTTTGGTTTTCAGATCATACCGAATAAAATGATCTCCTGCTATAACTTGAAATATAGTAGTTTTTCCATTCTTCTCTTTTTCTGCTTTTTTCAAAAAATCATCTACTTTAATACTTTGAACCATATCCAGCTGATTGTAGGAATCAATTACTGCATATCCATATTTTCCAAAATAATCCATACTTTTTTGTATTGTACTCAGCTCATATAGTGCATTTTCTTTCGCAGCATTCTCATATATGCTCTGATAGTCTTCTGCCAGCATTTCACACTCTCTGTAAATTTTTTCTTTCGTATCTTCAATTGTCTTTTTCTGCTCTTTCTTTATGCCACATCCACTACAGACAGCAAGAAAAATAACTCCCCAAAATATTTTCCAAATTTTTTTCATATCATTTTCCTCTTACATTTGTAATATTTAAAGGTAAAAATTATTCATTACCGAGATATTCATCCAGTATCGCCTTATCCTTTTCCACCACATAACCGCTTCCTCCAATATCTTTCACATTCTCTACCATACTGATGAGCAAAATAGGATTCTCTGTATCTCTATCTGTAGTAAAAACTGTAAACCAGCCAATTTCTGTTCCAGATGTATCTTCTTTTGTAGCTTTCAGTTCCGCTGTTCCGGTTTTTCCTGCTAATCTAATGTCTTCCCGGCATGCTCCATAACCAGTTCCTTCCGGGTTATTCACTACACCCTCTAACCCCTCCATAACCTCCGAAACAATTTGTGGTGAAAAAGCATCTTTTATCCAGATTTCACTGGAAGTGCTTCCACCATCCGCGTGAAGATATGGCTTTATCATATTTCCATCATTTAGAAAAGCCGTATAAATGCTTGCAAGATGCAAAGGATTTACCAGAATCTGTCCCTGTCCATACCCACTGTCAGCAAGCTGGATTTCTGTTTCTATCTTGTCCATATTAGAATATTGGGACTCTGACATTTTAATATCAAATGGAAGTTCCTGATTAAATCCTATTTGATTTAGAGACTGCATCAGTTGATCCGCACCAATTTTTAATGCTGCTTTTGCAAAATAAATATTATCTGAATAAATAAGCGCATTTTTCAAGATCACAGGTTCATAATCATGAAGTGTAGTCACTGTATAATCTCCCCACGAGGAATCTTTCTGCCACGCCAGACCCTCATTTCCAAAATCGTCATTTGCAGTAAATGCCCCCACTTTTAATCCAATTGCAGCAATTACAGGTTTAAAAGTTGAGCCAGGACACCATGTCTGGCGAAAGCGGTTGTATAAAGGCCTATCTTCATTTTCATTTAATGCACTCCACTGGCTGTTGTCCATTCCACGTACAAAATCATTATCATCATAAGATGGCGTACTTACCAACGCCAATACTTCCCCTGTGTAAGGATTCAAAGCCACAGAACATCCTCTGTCTTCTTTAAATTGTTCATAAAGAGTACTTTGAAGATCACCATCAATCGTAGTATGGATATCTTCTCCATCTTTTCTAGGCTCATATGCAATAACACTTTTTTTATTTCCATTTGCATCTACAATACAGATTTCACACCCATCTGTTCCTTTTAGTTCTTTTTCATAAAGCGTTTCCAGTCCAGTCTTTCCAATCACACTGTTTGTACGATACCCTTCCCCTTTATGTTCCTGCAAATCTTCGGCTGTAACCGCCTGTACATACCCTACCAGATGAGAGGCAACTTCTTTTAGATAATAAGTTCGTACTTTTACATCAGATAACATAATACCTGGAATCTTCAATAATGTGTCCTGCTTTTCTTTTTCTTCCAGAACAGTTTTATCCGGATTCACTGTCAGAAGATCGACCTCTTGTATTTTAGGAATTGTTGCTACTGGTACAAAAGAATCTGCTTTTACCCAACCGGCTTCTAACTTATCCTCAATTTCGTCTGCTCCAATTCCAAGATACTCTGCCAGTTTTTTTATTGTATCTTCTCTGTTCTCCATCCTGCCCGGAACAATTCCTACCGAAGATGCAGTTCCCTCTCCAGCCAACTGACGACCATTTCTGTCTAAAATATCTCCTCTCTTTGCCTCTTCTGACGTTACCTGAACTTTATCCGTTGCAGATAACTCTGGAAAAATCAACTGATCCTGCCAGATTAAATGATATCCTGTCCAATCATGTGAAAATACCGCATCGTTGGTAAATTCTACATTTCCTGCAGCAGTCTGCATATTTGTTGTATAGGAAACTGCCGCATTTCCGTTTTCTTGTCTTTTTACTGTAATATCGGTTATGGACAGATCAGACATCTCAATGCCTTCATATATTTTAGAATTTCGTTCTATAAATTCTTCCTTACTGTTCATGCTGCTTTTTTTCTGATCCAGCATGGCATACATTTGCTCATATTCCCCTTTTTCAATATATTTCATATATTCCATTAGTCTTTTTTCAGGAACATTACAATTCATTATTGTTACAATACCGATTTCACCACCAATCAATATACCGCTAAATAAAACTATTTTTGTGATAATCTTCGTGTGTTTTTTTCTTTTCTTTTTTCTCATATAGTTTTATTTCTCCTTTTTTCATATTTTCTTAAATATTACACTTGTAATATTTAAACGTCAAGCTTTTTCTTAGGTTTATATATGTAAGATTTGGATAAAAAAGAAAGGGCATCTCAAAGCCTTCTTTGATAAAGAACTTCACGACACCCTGAGGTAATGGTTTCTCCGGATGTTTCCCAAACGCTATAATCACTCTCCAGAAGAACCAAAAACGATTTTTAATTTTCTCTCAGAAAAAAAGAACTACTCTAAATCTGCTGATCTTTGAAATAACCCTGCTCGTTTCTTATAATCACAAACATATTCAGGCAACACATTCTTTGCTGGCAGATTATTATAGCGGAAAACGCAACAAATCCCTTTATTAACTTTTGTTCCATATATTTCCTGTACCAATCCTATTGTTTCATCATCTGAACAAAAGCTCTTCGGAATCTCCCTAGCCAGTTTACAATCCATGTAACAAATAAACCTTTCGGGTTTTTCCCGATATTTTTAATACTCTTGAAGTCAACCTTCATCATCATTGGATAGATCATAATCCATATAAGAACTGCCAGCGGAATAGAAATTCCTGCATATTCCAGATAGTTCAGTGCCTCTTTCATTCCCGGAAGAAAATGTCCCAACATAATTCCTATAAGCATACAGATAATTACCCATACAGTCAGGTAACGCTGGAAAAAACTAATTCCTGAATTTGATTCTTTTTTCATGATATCTGCTCTCCTTAAATTATTTACAACAATCCCCGTCACCGCATCCAAGGCAAGTAAGGGATTCTATAAAGTGTTTGTAATTCATCAATGTCTCACAATTCAAAGAATAGTGATGCCATTTTCCTTCCTTACGATCATTCACAAGGCCGCATCTTACCAGTATCTTCATATGATGGGATAAAGTTGGCTGGGTAATTTTAAATCTTTCCAAAAGTTTACACCCGCACTTTTCTCCATCCGACAGCATCTGTACAATTTCCAGCCGGTTCGCATCGCCCAAAGCCTTGCATATCAAAGCCACATCCATTGCATTCATATTGACACCTCACATTGATCATTGTCTATGTTCAATATAATATATACATAGATATTTGTCAATGTATGTATTTTAAAAAAAGAGAATCAAGTTTTTGATTCTCTTCATACATTCATTATAGCTTTTATCATCCATTTTATTTGCCCCAAACAGCCGCTGCATTCGACCTTACAAGCAGTTCTTCCACAGGCAGACCAATCGGACAAATATCATGACAAGATAACGACTTCCCGCATCCCTCAAAATATTTCTTCTTATATTCAGCAGAAATCTCATTCAAATGAGTGCTTTCCTGTTCTTCATTCAGAATCCGAAATGCGTTGACTGCAGCAACAGCACCTGCGAAAGTCCCATTTGCAGAGAAGTTAGGACACACTTCAAGGCAGCAGCCACACATCAGACAGCGTGCCGACTGGTATCTCGGTTCATGTGTCCACGGATTCATATAAGCTTCACTTTCAAGCCAAAGGTTCAGTTTTTTCAAATTTTCAAACAGAATTGACCGGTCAACGATCAAATCTCTTACAAGCGGAAATTTGCTTAAAGGTTCCAAGGTGATTGTAGAACCTTTTAACGTATGTAGAAATGTAGAGCATGCCAGCCTCGGACGTTCGTTAATCAGCATGGCGCAAGCCCCACATTTTCGCACCATGCAGCTACATTCCCAGCTGATGGGAGTAACTATATTCCCTGAATTATCTTTCAAAGGGGTTCTACTGTTCAATTCCTTTAGAACATTGGCAACAGAGCTGTTTTTGCTTCCGTCAAACTCAAATTCCTGCCAATAACTATCTGATTTCTGACTCTCCTGCCGCCTGATTTTTATTTTATATACCAAGTGAATCACCGCCTTTCTGGAACAGGTACAAAGGAAATCTGTATCTGCTTTCCATCAAATCTGGCTACCGTTGTTTTAAGGTAATCATTGTCATTGCTCTTCGGATAATCCTCCCGCCAGTGTGCACCACGGCTTTCTTTTCTTGCAAGAGCACTCTTTAGAACTGCCATGCCAAGCAATGGAAGATTTCCTGTCAGCGCTTGTACCGTTTGAATCCCATTTAACAACGTATTCTCATTTCTGACAACGCCCATAGTCTCCTGCATCACTTTGTTTAATTGCTTTATTTCTGAAATTTGAGACGCTGGTGGAAAATCTATCTGTGTCGCACAAGATAGATCTACTACATCTGCCTGTTCACATGCTGATTTTGCCGCAACACGTCCTCCGTATAACGCTCCTAACAGAGAATTTCCACCAAGACGGTTGGCACCATGATATTGGGCACAGCATTCTCCGGCAGCGTAAAGATTCTGAATCGGCGTTCTGTGCTGCTCATCCACCAGAATACCTCCCATAAAATAGTGAATTCCCGGTAAAACAGACACCGGTTCCTTTCGTATATCTTTATGCAGATAGGTCATACAATCGTCTGCCAGACCAGATAGCTTATTTGAAATAATCTCCTCCGATATTTCCGTCATGTCAAGAAATACCTCTGATTCATGGCTGACCTTCCATATCTCTCTGGCGGTAATATCTCGTGGCATCAGATTTCCAAGCTCCGGGTATTTTTCCTCCATGAAATACCATTGTTTTCCATCTTTCATGGCAAACAACCTGCCACCTTCCCCTCTGGCCGCCTCGCTGATGAGCATGCGTTTTCCACCACATTTCACAGTTGTCGGATGATACTGGATCATCTCGCCATTTGCCAGAGGAACACCAAGCCGGAACAATTCTGCGGTGACTTCTCCTGTATTGCTCAGCGAACCCGTTGTATTTCCAAACAATCCGTGCATACCACCGGTGGCAACAATAACCGCATCCCCCGGTAATTCCACAGTCTCCTGACTGTATTCATCCCTGATTACGCAGCCACAACAAATATTGCCACACAGACGAAGTGTTAGGAAAGAATGATGGCTGAACCGTTCTACCATACCAAATGCTTCTTTCCTGCGAACAGCGTCTATCATAGCTGTCATGATCTGCTTCCCGGTATCGCTCTGTGCAAAAGCAGTCCGTTTCTTTTTCTGCCCGCCAAAATTTCGCAGATCCACATCATCATAGCCACTCATGTTAAATTTAACTCCAAGTTTTAGCAGCCAGTGCACCAGCTCCGGTGCTGCCTGTGTCATTCCCCAAACTGCATTTGGATCTGCCAGACCACATGCTGCCTTTATTGTATCTGTAAAATGTTCTTCGGGACTGTCGTTTTCATCTTTTGTATTCAAAGCTGCGTTGATACCGCCCTCCGCCATAACAGACTGTGCCCGCTCTGACGGAAGGGAGGAAACCAGTTTTACATTGCATCCATTTTCCGCTGCCTGCAAAGCCGCTGAAAGTCCTGCCAGTCCAGCACCTATAATAATAATTGTCTTACTCATAGATATTGCCACCCAATATAATAGAAAATAACTGCGCCCGCTATAAACAGAAGGAGCACCGAAAGAATCAAATAAATATCACCCCTTCGTTCTTTATAACTGATGATTCCCAGCGATACGAGCAATGGGCGGATATTGATAAAAATATGAACAAAGATTGCCGCCACGAACAAAAGCTGAGTTACCATCTTTACCGTTGTAAAAGGGAACAAAATATATGTCCCATTCTGCACCTTTCCAAACAAGCCAATATGGAAGAACAGCAGGATCAGTATTGCCAGCCCACTGGCTCGTCTCGCCCAAAATATGGCGTTCTGTTTCAGATACATTTTTCCGGATTGCTTCGCTGTCTGTAAACTCTGAACTGTCAGGATGACACCAATCACCGTATGCACAACAAGAATACCAACACCAATCCATGCAAGAAGTTTCCCTGCACTACTTCCAACTCCGTTCAGCATAAAGCTTCCCATGATTCCATGAATCATAAAAATGAGAAGCATTAAAACAGACAAAATCGTATTCCATTTTCTCATAAATTCCCGCTCACCTCATTTCTTCGCTGTCCATGATCATATAGTCCATCTGTGATAACGTTGTAACGTCAATAAAATCATCCGATGCCAGGAATACATCATACTTTCCACTTACCACTCTTGATAGCATCATTGTGTTACTGTACTCTTTCAGATCTACGAAAAAACCGGCCTGTTTCAACCTGTCACAGAGTTTCTTAGCATAACTGGCAAGCGGATAATCCGTCTCAGATACATATAACCGAAAACTAATGTCCGTTTTCATGAGATCTGTTTCATTTGTTTCCGAATCGTCCAGTGCCAATTCTTTTAATTTATTCCGGGTGTTCTCGTTGTCGAGACCATCTGACATCATATTAATACCGAGAACATAAGAGCCTTCCAACTGTGCGGAGGCTTGAGCCGCCTTTTTTGACTTCGGTGTTGCTCCTGTGACTGCATCAATCATAGAAGGCGGTGAATGTAATATGACACCAAAACCTACAAGAAAAACAATCGTAACAACTAACAGAATCAGTTTTCGTTTCACATTCCCACCTCATTTCCTATTTTTTCAAAATTCTCATTGCGTTCAAAACAGCAATTATGGTAACGCCTACATCACCAAATACAGCTTCCCACATTCCCGCAATACCAAGAGCGCCAAGAATCAGGAACACACTCTTAATTCCAAGGGCAATCACTATATTCTGCATGACAATTTGCTTTGTCGCTTTTGCCACATCAATCGCATCCACCAGCTTAGATGGTTCATCTGTCATCAGAACCACATCCGCAGCTTCAATGGCCGCATCTGAACCAAGACCACCCATTGCAATACCAACATCCGCACGAGCAAGGACAGGAGCGTCATTGATACCATCACCAACAAAAGCTAATTTGCTTCCCTGTCTCTTTTTACTGTCTAAAAGCTCAACCTTTTCCACTTTTTGATCAGGAAACAGTTGTGCATAATATTCATCCAACTGCAATTCTTCCGCAACAGCCTTTCCGATTTTTTCATCATCACCAGTAAGCATGACTGTTTTTTCCACACCGATATGTTTCAAATCAGAAATTGCTTTTTTGCTGTCCGGCTTTACTTCATCTGTTATCAAAATGCATCCGGCATATTGACCATCTACTGCTACATAAACCTTTGTACCAACTTTTTCACAGGCTGTGTACTCCACATGCTCTGAATCCATAAGTTTCGTATTGCCGGCATAAACTTTCTTCTTTCCTGCCATGGCACTGATTCCATATCCGGAAATTTCCTTGTAATCAGAGATAACTGATTGGTCAATTTCTTTTCCATAAGCAGAGAGAATGGATTTTGCAATAGGATGGTTAGAAAAGCTCTCTGCCTGGACCGCATACTCCAGAACCTGTTCTTTTGAAAATCCATTTGCAGGCAGAATATCAGTCACATTGAAAACACCCTTTGTAAGTGTTCCAGTTTTATCGAACACAATAATGCTGACATTATTAAGCGCCTCTAAATAATTACTTCCTTTTACAAGAACACCTCGTTTAGATGCCGCACCAATACCTCCGAAGAAAGTCAGCGGGATTGAAATGACCAATGCACATGGGCAAGATACCACAAGGAAAACAAATCCTCTGCGAATCCACTCTGTCCAACCTCCACCAAGAAGGATCGGTGGCAGAATTGCCAGAATAGCTGCTAAGATTACAACAACAGGAGTGTAATAACGTGCAAATGTAGTAATGAAATTTTCTGTTGGTGCTTTTCTACTGGACGCATTCTCCACAAGATCAATAATCTTTGAAGCAGTAGATTCACCAAATGCTTTCGTTGTCTTAATCGTTAAAACACCCGTCTGATTCATACAACCGGAAAGTGCTTCGTCTCCTTTATGAACGCTTCTCGGAACCGATTCTCCAGTTAAAGCCCTCGTATCCAGCATAGAATCTCCATCCAATACCACACCGTCTAATGGGATTTTTTCACCAGGCTTTACAATAATAATCTCACCAATGGCAACACTTTCAGGAGATATGGTAATCAATTCTCCGTTCCTTCTGACTGTAGCACAATCCGGACGTATATCCATTAAATCTGATATAGATTTTCTGGAACGCTCAACAGCCAATGACTGGAAAAATTCACCAACTTGATAGAACAGCATAACAGCAACTGCTTCCGGATATTCACCAATGACAAAAGCACCAATCGTAGAAACGCTCATCAGGAAATGTTCATCAAACACACGTCCCTTTGAAATATTCCTCACAGCTTGCCATACAACATCCCCGCCAAGAATAATATAGGAGACAATGAGAAAAACTAACTCGACAGGCAGTGGCACTTTCGCAAAAACTGTCAATGCCATACCAATACCATAGATTGCTGCGCCAATCGCTAAACGAATCGTCAACTTCTTGTCCTCATTGTTATAGGATGTATTGGTATCCTGTTTTTTTGCAGGTATATAGTATTCCTGTGCAATTTCGGAAACTTCTACATCTGGCTCATGGCTGTGGACAATCGTTTCAATCTGACTGGCTATTGTATTTGCGGCAACTGGAGCAACATTGATTGTCAGCGTCTGCTTCATCAAATTTACAACTGAGGATTGTACTCCATCCAATTCTCCGACTTCTTTTTCAATTTTTGCGGAGCAGTTCGGACAGTCCAAGCCCTTTAACAAATAACTCTTTGTAACGGGGATAATTGTTTCTTCCTGAACCTCCACATCTGGCTCATGACTATAAACAATCGTTTCAATCTGACTGGCTATCGTATCTGCGGCTGTCTGAGTAACATTGATTGTAAGCGTCTGCTTCATCAGATTTACCACTGAGGATTGCACTCCATCCAACTCTCCGACTTCTTTTTCAATTTTTGCGGAACAATTTGGACAGTCCAACCCTTTTAATAGAAATATGCGTTTCATGCTAATCTCCTCATAATTTGTTTAATTGTTCAATTACTCAACTATAATGTTAAAAAATATTATTTCTGCCAAAGATGTTCAAATCCCTTGTCAATAATCTCTTTCACATGATCATCTGCCAGCGAGTAGTAAACTATCTGTGCTTCTTTACGGAATTTTACCAGATTCGCAAGGCGTAATGCCTTTAACTGATGCGAAATTGCAGATTTTGTTACCCCCAGTAGCACTGCAAGATCACATACACACATCTCACTCTGTTCTAGAGCGTGTAAGATTTGTACTCTAGTTCCATCTCCAAATAGCTTAAACAAAGAAGCCAACTGGATATAATCATCTTTTGGCTGCATCTTGGATTTCACATCATTCACAATATCCTCATGAATTACATCGCAATTACAAATATAAGACGTTTTTGGCATATATTCACCTCCAAATAATAATAGTTGAACAATTAATCAACTATTATTATACTTATTTTTAAATTTATGTCAATAAGCTGATGTTAGTTCCCCATAAATTTTACAAGTGACATGCTCCCACCACTTAAATCCCAGATTTTGAAGTGGGGGCTTCTTGCTCAATGACTCTACTGAGCCAAGTATCTACAAGCTATCCTCGCGTGCCCCGCGATTCTTTTTGCCCGGACACGGGTGTATTTTCTTACTTATTGTCCGGATATGGACAGTTTATACTGCCAGCATCCTTCTTGCCTCTTCACGGATATTGATCGCTGCATTTCGATCTCTGTCCATCTTATTTCCACACGTGCAGCAGTATACTCTTTCAGATAATCCCAGCTCTTTTTTTATCTTTCCGCATTTACTGCATTTTTTGCTTGAAGGGAAAAAGCGGTCTATCTTTACTAATTTCTTTCCCTTCCAGGCAAGCTTATAATCCAGCATATTCCGGAACATCCCGTATCCATTATCCTGTACACTTTTCCCAAAGTGCAGGCACTGGCCCATTGCTTTCATATCAATATCTTCTACCGCGACTATATCGTACTGGTCTGTGATCCTGCGGCTCAGTTTATGCAGATAATCCTTTCTCTGGTTTCGTATTTTTTCATGGCATCTGGCAACTTTCTTTTTCTGCCGCACATAATTGCGGCTTTCTTTTACACATCTCGACAGTTTACGCTGCTCCCTTGCCAGCCTTTTTTCATTTCTTCTGAAGAATCCTGCTTTTTCAAGTTCAATCTCTTCTGAAAACACTGCCATCCCCTGCATCGCATAATCAATCCCCAGTATTTTGGCATTGCTGTAATCTTCATCTGCTGCTTGGTTTTCGCAGCTGTATCCTTCATACAGCAGACTTGCAAAATACTTTCCGGACGGCTCCATACTGACTGTCACTGATTTCAGACAGCAGTTTTCCGCAGGCTCCCTGTGTTTTTTCATGGAGATCCATTTTAATTTTGGAAGCCGGATCCGCTTATCTTCTACCAGAATATTTCCGTTGACTACATTTGTTGTGTAGCTGTTTTTGGAGTGATGTTTTGACTTGAAACGTGGAAATCCAACCTTGGGATCACGGAAAAAATTCTTATATGCTTTCTCCAGATGAAGCTGAACATTTGCCAGTGCCAGCGAATCTACTTCTTTCAGAAATGAATACTCCTTTTTATACATGGCTGGTGTATTTTTTAACAGTTTTTTCGTCTTTTTATACTCCCGGATCTTGTCATTAAGCATCTGGTTATACAGAAAACGGCAGCAGCCAAATGTTTTTCCCAGAAGTATCTTCTGTTCTTCTGTTGGATAGATCCGGAAACGATATGCTATGTTCAATGCTTTTTCTCTCCCTGGGTTTCGATGTATTGACGGATCACTTCAGCTGGTGTGTCTCCTGCCGTCAAAAGGCAGAAACTCTGACTCCAGAATGATTCTTTCCAAAGTTTTTCCCGGATTTCCGGATACTCTTTTTTCAGCAGCCTGCTGCTGGCACTTTTATATGCATTGATAAATTTACTGAGTTCCGTTTTAGGCTGTGCACGAAACATTACATGCACATGGTCAATATCATGATTCCATTCCTCCAAAACAATTCCATATCGGGGTGCAATATATTCCCATATTTCTTTTGCTCTTTCTGAAATTGGGTCATTGATAACTTTTCTTCGATATTTTACCACCATGATCAGATGATAATACATCAAATATACTGAATGTGCATTGTGATCTATTTTTTCCATAAAAACAGTCCTTTTTTGATCTTTTACCTTATCGACTGATTCTATTATACCATGAATCGCGTTGCAGAACAAGTGTTCTTTTCTGTTTTTTTTGCAATTCATCTCCCACCTATAGAGAAAGGAGAAGTCTTGCTATATATTATGTTAAAATATCCGCACATATCGTAATGCCCCGTCTCAAAGGTAATAAGCCTTACTCCATATTTTGCGGCATTAATTTTCATGCTCTTTTTCATGTCATTTGCAAAATCTATAAATTCCTTGGAATTTTTCCCATAGTCATCTTTTATTGTTTTTCCCTGATATTTTCTGTATAGTTCTTCCAAAACGTTTTCCTTTCATATTCTGAACTTTTGAAATGATGTCGCCATTGATAACATTTTTATTACACAGGAATGAGGCGGTAATCGCAAACACAATCCACAATACAAAATGATGTTCTTTTTTTCTGGATGTTTCTGTGATATACTTTTACGCGGTCGTATCAGACCGGAAAGGAAATATTATGTTACAAAAATTATATGTTTTTTTCAGGAAAGAAACCGTTTTGTCAATTGCAGTGATCCTGGCGCTTCTTTCTATGTTCTGGGTCAGACCGGATAAGGCTTATTTTACTTATATCGATTTCAGGACTCTCGGGCTCCTCTTCTGTTTGATGGCAATTGTAGCTGGTTTGAAGGCTGTTGGTGTTTTTGATATACTTGCCAAAAAATTGCTGATGGGAACATCGGGAACTGTGGGTGTGATCAGGCTGTTGGTACTCTTATGTTTCTTCCTGTCAATGGTGATCACCAATGATGTGGCATTGATTACTTTTGTTCCTCTTGCACTGATCATTGTGCATAAACTGCCAAAGGAACTGGGCAATTACTGGCTTCTTAAAATAGTAGCCATGCAGACAATCGCTGCTAATCTCGGAAGCATGCTCACACCAATCGGAAATCCGCAGAACCTTTATCTATATGCCAGAGCAGGGATGTCCGCGGCAGAATTAATAACCCTGATGCTTCCCTATTCCGCCACAGCACTTATCCTTCTTCTGATATGGATACAGGTAGCCGCTGCCAAAGCACCTCACGTATGCGGTTCCGAAAAAAATAAAACTCTTTTGGGATTCTCTGACAGAAAAGAACTTAACATGGAATACCTGGCCGCTTACCTGATCTTATTTATAATCTGCCTGCTCACTGTTGCACGTATCATTCCATACCAGATTCCTCTTGTATTGGTTCTTATATATATGCTGCTAAGAAACAGGGAAAATATAAGCAGGGTGGATTACTCCCTGCTTGCCACCTTTATCGCATTATTTATTTTTATCGGCAACCTTGGAAGGATTCCGCAATTCAGCAGTTTTCTGGAAAGAATCATGGCAGGAAGGGAAACATTTACTGCTGTTCTTGCCAGTCAGATTATGAGCAATGTTCCCGCTGCGCTTCTTTTATCCGGCTTTACAGATAATTACCGGGCTTTAATTGTCGGAACCAATATTGGAGGTCTCGGCACTCTGATTGCATCCATGGCAAGCCTGATAAGTTTCAAATATATTGCAAAAGAAAACAGGAATCTGAGAGGGAAGTATTTGGGAATATTCACAGCCTCCAATATTATATTCATGATATTCATGTTAATATTGTATTTTTTTCTTAGATAAAGGTTTTCCCGGAATTACAAAAGCTATAGCAATTCTTTCTTCGCAAAAAATTCTCCGCGGCACTCTCCCATCCTGGAAGAAAAGCCGCGGAGAAATAAATATATTTTTTTCAACCTTCCTATTTTAGTTTTCTATATTCTTCATCACTTACCGGTTCAAGCCATTCATTGGAACTATTTTCGCCCGGAACTTCTATTGCCAGATGTGAAAACCATTCATCCGGTGCGGCGCCATGCCAGTGTTTCACTTCTGCCGGAATATTGATGCAGTCGCCTGGCTTCATTTCTACAGCATCTTTCCCTTCTTCCTGATAATATCCTCTTCCGGCAACACATACCAGGATCTGTCCTCCCCCACTTTTTGCATGATGGATATGCCAGTTATTTCTGCATCCTGGTTCAAATGTCACATTGAAAATTCCAACCTGAGAAGTAGAAATCGGTGCAAGAAAACTCCTGCCCGAAAAATACTGTGCAAAGCCATCGTTTGGTGCACCAATTGGAAATACCATCTCTTTTGCATGCGCCCGCATCGCTTCCTCTTCGTATGGCAAATCTCCCTCGCCTGTTTCCCACACTTCCTTTGCAAGATTGAAAACAGCCCATGCTTTTGGCCAACCTGCATAGAATGCGGCATGTGTGATCACTGCAGCAATCTCTTTTTGTGTCACACCATGATTTTTTGCATTTTGAAGATGATATCTTAAAGAAGAATCCGTAATTCCGGAAGCCATCAGAGCAACCACTGTAATAATACTTCTTGTTTTTACGTCGATGTCCTGGTTATTCCAGTTTTCGCCGAAAAGTACATCATCGTTAAAATGTGCAAATTCCGGTGCGAATTCACCAAGTGTATTTCTTCCTGCTGTCTGTACTATTTTTCCCATATTCTGTATACCTCCATAACGCTGTTATTTATAAAGAGTTTACCCATTCAGTGATTTCCTGTTTCGTTCCACAATTTAACAGTCTGCCTTCTGTAATAACTGCGTCTGATGCAGATGACTGCAATTCTTTCACAGTGTTCCCAAATCCACTTCCTCCGGATGTTGCAAAAAGCACAATCTTTTTACCACTGAAATCGTAAGCTTCTAAAAATGTATTGATGATTGTCGGAGCCACATACCACCAGATTGGGAATCCCAGAAGGATCTCGTCATAAGAACTCATATCCATCTCTTTTTTCATAATCGCCGGTCTATATTTTTTATCACTCATTTCCACACTGCTTCTGGATTTTTTATTCATCCAGTCAAGATCAGGCTTTGTATATGGAACTTTCGGCTCAATCTCAAACAAATCCGCTTTTGCTTCCTCTGCGATCATCTGTGCTACTTTTTTTGTTGTACCGCTTGCACTAAAAAATGCCACTAATTTTTTACTCATAATAAAAAGCCCCTTTCTATACGTATTTTTCACAAAAAAATAGATGTATAAGATTTACATTCATCTTACACATCTATTTTAAGCTCTATCGCTTCATCATGTCTAATGCTTATATTGAATTTTGTTTTATGCCTGAAAAGCATTAATCTCCTCGATCATTTTACGGACTGCCAAAGAATATGGGATATTCCGTCGCCAGGCAATCACCGTACTAGTCTTGATTTCAGGAGAAATTCTTCGCTGTACAAGAATATCCTCTCGCCAATACTTTGCAGCACCCTCAATTGAAATTGGATACCCCAGTCCATTTGCCGCCATAACTCCGGCATTCGTTCCAAGATTACTCGTAAAAGCAATCTGTAATTTTGAAAAGTCTTTCCCAAACCAGTTGGCAAGTTCACTTTGAACGTTCATTCTTTCCGGCAGGATCAAGGGCTTTCCAATAAGATCTTCTTTTTTTATAAACTCTTTTTCTGCCAGCGGATCATCCGGCCGCATTCCGACACACCAGTGATCGCAATCTGTGATCCGGATATAATCCAGCCCTTCGGTGTCCACCGGCTCCATGAATAATGCAATATCTACAATTCCTTTGTTCATCATCTCATACACTGCATCTGCTGTTGCAGTATGCAATACAATCTGAACCAGCGGATATTTTTCTTTATATGTTTTACATATCTTCGCCAATGTCTCCACTGCTGCAAATTCACCGCATCCAATGGTTATCGTGCTCTCTACAACCTCTTCTTTTCCTTTCAGTTCCTCAAGCGTCCTTTCCTCAAGATTAAGAATCTCCAAGGCACGCCTTTTTAATAAAATTCCTTCATCAGTGAGCGATATTTTCTTCCCGTTTCGAATAAATAATGTTATTCCCAGGTCCTCTTCAAATGCCGCCATTTGTCTGGATAGCGTTGGCTGGGTAATATGCAATTGTTCTGCTGCTTTTGTAAAGCTCTGTTCTTTTGCTACTGTTAAAAAATAGCGTAATAATCTTAATTCCATATCTTTATATTCCTACAAATTTTTCTTGTAACCATTCTATCATATTGCATCCCAGACATATCTGCACAAAATACCGTGGGTTATTTTTGGATTATTTTCTAACCGCCTATGCCCTTCAGACTGTGATTTTACTGGCTTTTGGGCGAAGCTTTCAAAGAGTGCCGTGGCATATAAATAGTATTTTTATCATTGTTCTTATAACGCCTCTTCCTTTTCCACTATTATAGCTGATCGTACTTGGCCGCACTCCCTTTTGCCTTATCTACCGGATACTTTGCTTCATTCTGCGACATCTTCATATTTATGATTTCATCTGCATCCAGTTCCAGTTTGTCTAACAGATTCTGACTATAAACCAAAACATCCGCCAATTCCTCCTTGACATGTTGCAGATCATATTCTTCATCAGACCACTGAAAACACTCTAATAACTCTGCTGCCTCAATTACGATTGATTTTGCAAGATTTGCCGGCGAATGAAACTGATCCCAGTTTCGATCTTCTGTAAATTTTCTAATTCTGTCTATTGTTTCATACTTCATAATTAAATACTCCTTTATTTTGCTACTTCTAACAATGCTTTCTGACAAAGTGAAATTATTCAGTTCAGCATTTTCAGACACGCTCTAATGTTTCATCAACACTATTTTATACATGCAGATTTTTCTGCATCTCTTCTTTAAATTCTCTTCCTTTAAACAATATCACTGCTACAAGAAACAGGAAACATATTAACGCTCCAAACATACTTACTGTTGGATTTTTCACCACTTTGCATAAGAGTAAGATTCCCGGAAGAATCAATCCGTATCCGGCAGCCATAATTTCGTAAATAAGATACTCTCGCACAGGACATTTCCGCACCTTAGCGATTACAAACATCGCTGTAAGTGTAGATACACTCATGATCGGCAGCACAAGATCTACAGACCAACTGTGCCAACCGGTCAGTGCATCCCATATAAAGCAGATAATAGTACCGATAAAAAGCTGCCACATCGCATTTTTCAGCAGATTATAGCGTTTAAAAAATCCAATCGATGAGGCAATCCACATTGTCACAACGCCTCCGGCTGTGAATAAGGTCCAGCGAATTCTAGGATGGAAATTATACTCCGTAACAAGCATTGCTGCAACAATTGCAATACACAGAAAGCTATAAATTTTATAGACTTTCATTTCCTGTTCGCTTGGCTCATCTGTCTTTGGAAATTCAGGTTTTACTTTTTCAGATGCAATTCCCTGTTCTTTTAACAAGCGATAAAAATTACGTTCAATGTTCACTGTGTCGTATCTGGATGTAAATGCAAATGATAATTTATCCTGAAAAGAACACAAACACAATTCAAACTTAGGAGTGTTTGTGTACACACCAAATCGTTCAATATAAGGCACATAACTCGCATGCATTTTAACCGCACTCATATTAGAGAAGATTGCTGTCGTGTTCTTCTCTGAATATTTTGCCCCGGCCTGAATACATAGATTTTTCAGTTCCAAAGGTGCAAGCCTCAGAATCGGATGCAGTTCCAAAGCAAGCAACTCGCTGATATGTGCTGACATCTTTTCTTTTGTCAGTTCTGTCTCAAAAAATTCTTTCGTATATTTCAGTATTACCTCAAAACTTTGATCTTGTGTAGTAAAATTATATCCCGGCTCAATCCAATTAAAAAAATTCAGCATCGATAAAGACGGGAAAAACTTTCTTAAGTTAACCGGAACCATTAACACGACCGGCTTTTTCTTTTGCATTTTAGACATTTCTTCATTTATTGCCATCATAAATAATGCTGTCAAAAAGACTGTCATAGATACTCCGAGTTCCCTGCTCCGCTTCAATACTGCCTGAACTGAAACAACAGATTCATGGACGTGCAGATGATTTCCATCTTTCTTTCTTTTCCGTATCTGGAAAGCATGTAGTTTTCTTTTTTTCGGTCGTTTCTGATCTTTTGAATAATATTTCAAAAAACTATCAACTTCTTGATCTTGTACCGTCATATCTTCTGGTAACAATGAAACTGCTTCTAATCCATTTACTTTGTGAATAAGATAGAGATAATTTTTTACCAGTTCTTTTAAAAATTCTGTCGCTCCTGTGCCATCTGTCAATACATGGAATACTTCGAAGTTGATTCGTTTTTTATAATAGGTTACTTCAAAAAGCAGTGTCTTCTTATCCTTTATATAGAGTCTACTACAAGGCTCTTTGTACTCTTCCTTTACAATCGGTCGTAAATTACATGGCTCAAGATAATGCCAGAATAATCCTTTGCGAAGCACCATTAAAAACGTAGGAAATATTTCTATTGTCTGATTCAATGCTTCCTGCAAAACGTCAGGATTTACTTCTTCTTTCAATTCGCAGTAAAAACGAAACACTCTCGTATCTTTTTTATTACTGGCAGCAGAATATAATTTTGCTGCATTATCTAGTTTTCTCCAACGTGCTTTTTTCTTATTCACAGTGTTTCCTCTTTCAGAAATTCATTGATATAGGTGAAACTTTCCTGTACATGAAGCTGCTTGATCCCCAACGCAAAATATCCATGTAATGCATCTTTGATCCGATGTATCTCCACATAATTTCCAGCCTCTTTTAAGCGCTTCCCATATGCTTCCCCTTCATCTCGAAGTGGATCAAATTCACATGTAAGAATCAATGTATCAGGTTGATTCGCTAAATCTTCTGCTATGTATGGTGCAAAATAAGGATTCTTCTTATCCTCTTTATTTCTCGCATAAAGATCAATATAATCCTGCATCTTCCCAGCTGTCAAAAGATAATCTGTTCCATTTTCCTTAACAGATGGAAATGGTGAATTTTCTGTATAATCATTATATGTAGCCGGATAGATCAGTATCTGTCTTTTTGGCATAAATTCTCCACAATCTCTAGCCATCAAAGATAATGCTGCACAAAGATTCCCTCCGGCACTATCTCCGATCAATGTAATATTTTCGGGTTTTATGTTGAGCATAAAATCTCCGGAATATAATGTTTTCGCAACGGCATAACAATCTTCCAGACCTGCCGGGAATTTATCTTCCGGTGCCAGTCGATATTCAACTGCAACTACATATTGTCCGGTTGCATTAGCAAGCCGGGCACAAATTCTTTCATAATTATCGATACTCTCTGTAACCCAGCCGCCGCCATGTATAAACAAAAGCATCTTTTTATCTTGAATATTATGTTTCTTTTCTTCACTCTCACGAAAACTTTTTTCAGTTGGAAAGAAAATACGAATCGGGACTGCATGACTCCCGTTATATATTTTCTCATCTATTTTTTTATAAAAAATCTTCATCGGATCCAATCGTTTTAAATCCGCCATATGACGAAATGCTTCTACTTCCACACCATCAAAAGACAGAGCTTTCAAAATCTTCTTCGCTGTCTGATTAATCAATACTATATTCTCCTTATACCCGTTCTTATGTCTGTAAAAGACTACGAGCCCATTATATCATAAAGTGCTTATTAAAGTGAATTTAATATTGCAAAAAGCACCAGCCAACTGAATGACTGGTGCTTTTAACATCAATATACTTTATTTTGTATAAACTGTATTCCCTTTTGCAATTACTTCAACAAGCTGAAGTTCCTGGTCAAGAATACAAAGATCCGCATCATAGCCTTCTTCAACCTTACCTTTTCCTTTGAGCCGAAGAATATCTGCCGGATTAGATGTAATTGTAGAAATAGCTATTTCTAAAGGAATTTCTGTTTTAAATACACATTCCTTTACTTCCTTCAGAAGGCAGCTGGACTGTCCAACGCCCATTCCAAGGAATTCACCATCACTACTGTACATCGGAAGGCTTCCCTGTCCATCAGAAGAAATTGTCATGCGGTCAGGATTTACTCCTGCATCCAGCATCCGTTTGATACCATTACATACACGTACCTCATCACAGATAGTTTCCCAATAGTCAATATCTTCATTTCCGGTAAAGTCTACTGCTCCGCCTTTCAGCGCATACTCAATCGACTTGCCAAAAAGCATCTCATTTCGATTGATATGTGTTGGCAGTATTTGAGAAGCCGGTATCTCTGTCTCATCTACCACTCGTTCAATAAGATCTAAGCATCTCGGACTGTCGCCAAGATGAACATTTACAATACCTGCTTTCCCAGAAAGAACACCGCCAAGTCTTGTATCCGCAACGACACGCGCAAATTCCTCAAAAGTCGGCTGTGAAGAACGATGATCAGAAATCGCGATTTCTCCGGTTCCAATGATTTCCTGAATCATCATAATATCTTTGACAATACTGTCCGTCAACGTGTGAACCGGAATCTGATAACTGCCTGTATAACAGTATGCAGACATTCCCTGCTCATTCAATCCTTTTGTCTTTGCAACCAGTGCACACATATCACGACCGATTCCATCCGTTCCAAGGCAGCCAACAACTGTTGTTACCCCAAACTTCGTAAGTCCTTCCATAGTTGCTTCCGGAGTACGATTGGCGAATCCACCTTCGCCACCGCCTCCAAGTACATGAACATGACAGTCAATGAATCCCGGAGTTAAAAGTAACCCCTCTCCATTGATTATTTCTGTCTCAGAAAGAAATCCTTCTGCGGATATAGAACCTGCATCTTTAATCTTGACAATCTTATCATTGATTGTAAGTACATCTTTTTTCCCCAGATGCTGTGGGGCATAGACATCAATATTCTGAATTAATTTCATCATAAATCTCTCTCAATTATCAAATGTATGTTTTAGAATCCAATTCCAACTGCAATAAGAATTGTAATGATTGCACCAATCATTAATACACCAAGGAATTTCCACATGAATTTAATCCAGTTAGACCACTCAATCTTTGCAATTGCAAGGGATCCGATCAAACATCCTGATGTAGGAACAATCAGGTTTGTAAATGCATCACCAAGCTGGAATGCAACTACAGCTGTCTGACGTGAAACACCTAACAGGTCTGACAGTGGAGCCATGATCGGCATTGTGATCGCAGCCTGTCCTGTTCCGGATACAACGAAGAAGTTGAATACGGACTGGAACAGATACATAAGTACTGCTGCAACTGCTCCGGAAACTCCAGACAGTGCATTTGAAATATTATACATAATTGTATTAATAACCGTAGGTGTTGTCGGATCAGATCCACCAAGAACCTGCATGATACCCTGTGCCATAGCAACAACAAGTGCAGCACCTATCAGGTCTTTTGCTCCATCTTTAAATGATGTTGCGATATCATTCAGTTTCATATCGTTCAGTTTAAAGATAACTCCAATCACACCGGAAACAATTCCCATAATGAAGAACTGTGTAGCAATCTCCGGCATGTAGTATCCTTGAGTCATAACTCCCCAAACTACCCATACTACTGTAGCAGCCAGTGTCAGAAGAACTAAAATATGTCCAAGACCAAATGAATGTCCTTCGTCAATTCCTGTTTTTTCATTCTGCTCACGGAAATATGCATCGGTCTTATATGCGATTGAGATTGTCGGAGTCTTTTTGATCTTTGATGCATAGAACATAGTCATTCCACAGCCGAGTGCTGTAAATACTACCCACATTACCATACGGAATCCTGCTCCGGAGAATACGTCAATACCTGCAATTCCCTGTGCAATACCTACAGAGAATGGATTCATCCATGATGAACCGAAACCAATCTGTGTTGCAACATAAGTAACAAGAACTGCAATAACTGAATCGTATCCAACTGCTACAAACAACGGACAAAGAATCATAGTAAACGGAAGTGCTTCTTCTCCCATTCCAAAAACTGCTCCACCAAGAGAAAACAATACGAAAAGTATCGGAATCAGCAGTTTTTCTGCTCCCTTTGCCTTACGGATCAATCCAATCAATCCGGATTCAATCGCTCCTGTACGGATCATGATACCGAATGCACCGCCTACTACCATAAGAAATGCGATAATCTCGATTGCAGAACTGCTTACGATTCCGTTATACATATAGTTGAAGAATCCTGTTCCACCATCTCCACTAAAGAGTGCTACTCCTTCTGTTACTACATTTCCTGCATCATCTGTCAGATACTGGAAACTTCCGTCTTTGATTACTGTACGGGTTTTCTCAACACCATTGATCATATACGAAATATCCTGTGTTTCGTAAAATCCCTTTGGTACAAGGAAAGTCAGAAGTGCAGCGACAACAACTACTAAAAAGATAATAATGTAGGTGTCAGGCACTTGAAACCCCTTGTTAAAAGACTTTAACCCTTTTCCTTCTTTTTTGCTCATTTTCGAGTTTCCCTCCCATTTTTGATATACTATATCAGTGTACCATAGAATGCCTAAAATATAACTAAAAATTTACATATTTTATCAATTTTTGTCATTTCTCTGTATTTTTATACATCAAAAGATAGGTGTTTTATTCAATCAATCACATCATTCTGAAATCTTGACAAATGTTCATAAGGTAAGATCAGTCTTCCCCTGAACAGTCCGCACCCATCATTGATCAGGCTGTTATCTACTGCGGAAAACATATTTACATCCAGATCTGCCAGTTCCAGCTGCAAAAGACGCATGCCCCGTTCATAGGCTTCATCGAAATAAACGCACTCGCCTTCTGGAATAGCATCACGTCTTGCACGCTCATCCTGCTGTTTCTTCTCATATCCCAGATGATTCGCCGGACCAATTTCCGCAGTGTCATCCATTTTCTGGGTACGCAGCTGCACTTCCATGAAAGAACGGGAACTGTTATCATAAACTGTGATATGTAATGACTGATATCCTTCCCCGCTGGTTCCACAGATATAATCCCGGTAATACATCTTCACATCTTCATTAAGAAGTGGCGACGTACTTTTCTTTACTCCATAGGCAGACTCCACCGTAAACCCTCGTTCTTCCAGGAACCCGGGAAGAACATTGGCAATCTCATAAAGATAGCGGATCGACGCCGTTTCCTGATCTTCTCCTGGTTTCAGATGACACTTGGGCATACACAACACAATTCTGTATGCAATAAAATCCCGAAAACAACTGAGTTTATTTTTCAGTTCCGATACAGGAGGATAGGTTCCATGTTTTGTATAATAATCGTAAATATATTCCACAATATAGCCGTTAAATTTCTCTTCTGCCCGGATCAGCGATTTGATCCTTCCTTTAAATGTAAACGCAAGAAACGGATATTCATGAGCCATATATTTATAAAATTCCCGGATCTTCTGGGACTGGGCCGTAAGGAAATCATTGTGTTCTAAAAGCTCTGTGATCTGAATCAGGAAATTCACATGCATCATATCAATTTCATTATGAGTAAGTTTCGCTTCTTTTCTCAGATCCCGGGTATATTTCTGTAAAATTTTTAAAACCGTATCTCCTGAATACAGATAATCATTTAATGTAATCATAAGTTTTTCCTCTTTTGGAGTTATAGCGTGTTTGAAGATTGTAGAAATGATTTTTCAAACACGCTATAATCTATAACCGAAATTTAGTTTTTCATTAATTTTAATGTTTTGTCAATATATCTACTGTTCTGTCAGCCTTTAACCAAACTGCTTCTTTTTCTTCATGAGTAACAAAGATCAACGTCTTTCCCTCCGTCTTTTTCAAAATATAATCAATTGTTTTTGCTCTGGTTTTTTCATCAAGACCTCTGAGAGGTTCATCCATGATCACACAGTCTGATTCAGCCAGCAATGCCCTTAGGATAGATACTCTCCTGCGCATTCCTCCACTCAGTTCACGAACCGGTTTCTGCCATATCTCAGTAAGCGCAACTGCTTTATACGCCTCCTCCAGTTCTCTGTCTGTTATTGTTTCTGTACATACCAGTCTTATATTAGAAGCAGCGCTCAGATTTTCACACAGACGATCTTCCTGAAATACTGCACTGAGTTTTCTGTCACTTACCCCTTCTATTTTCCCCTTATCCGGAACATCCAGTCTCAGAAGAAGCCGTATCAGTGTTGTTTTGCCACATCCGGATCTTCCTCTGATACAAGTGGTTTTCCCTTCCGGAAAAACACAGGACAAATCTTGCAGTACCTGCTGTTCTCCGTATGCTTTACTAATATGATCTACCTTTATATCCATATCTCTTCTCCGCCTGTAACAGACCTCATAAATAATGCATTTAAGAGGATTATCATAAATCAAAATTTCCGTTATCTATGTTCTATCATATAAACTACTCTGCTTACAATTCCAAGAAAACACTTTTCAAATACAAAACTGATCACAATTATCACAATTGTCCACGCAAAAAGATCCGGAGTATTCAGATATATTTTTGCATTATACAGTTTCTCACCAATAGAACCTGAAGGTACTCCGATAACCTCTGCTGCCACTCCTGCCTTCCAGCACATTCCAAGAGAAAGCCTGCATGCTGAGAGAAAATAAGGCAGTACCTGCGATACATAAATATACCTGATCTGTCTTCTGAGATTCACACGAAATACTTTTGCCATTTCCAGTATCTTCCTGTCCGTCTGTCGTATTCCCTCAAGGATATTTGTATATATCACCGGCAGAACCATAAGAAAGGAAATAAAAACTGACAGATTTTTCGAAGGAATCCATATCAGGCACAAAATAATAAAAGATGCCACAGGTGTAGATTTGACCACTGCGATCACAGGTGCTGTCAGGATTTCCACTGTTTTTGACCAATATGCCCACACTGCCAGAAAGATTCCCAGAAGCACAGCCAGAAGAAATCCTGTCACAATGCGTACAAAACTAAATCCGACAGACTGCCAGAAATTTCCGCTGAAAATCAGTTCAAAAAGCTTTCGGACAACAGAAACAGGAGATGCCAGAAGGATCTCCTGTTTCAGATACATACTCGCAAACTGCCAGATTGCAATCCAGAAAAGTACTGCTAATATGCGAATTCCTGTATATTTCGTTCCATTGTCAGTTTTTGCTCTATCGTTTGTAATAGAATGCATCATCCGGCAACTGTCCTCCTATAATCTCAGGATTCTGATCATCCAGGGTTGCCAGATATCCTGAAAGCATGGTTTTCATCTCATCACCTTCAATAAACACAATACTGCAGTCAGGGATTGCTTTCTGTGCAACTTCTTTTGCAATAATATCATGATCTCCTATGATCTGGGCCGCAGCTTCTGTGTCACTGTTGACAAAATCTACAGATTCTTTATAAGCATCCATAAAATCATTTACTTTATCTGCATGATCCTGAATAAACTCATTGTTCGCGATCACAACTCCTGTCACCAGTTTACTTCCGTCATCCATGGAATCTTCCCACAGTTTGTTCAGATCCAGGGCAACCTTCAGCTTATCGTTTTTCATCAGCGCTGTAGTTACAAAAGGCTGCGGAAGAAGTCCGACTGCTGTCTGATCCTGCACAAGTGCGGAGACTACCTCTGCGTGCTCAGATTTAAATTCAACAGTCACATCTTTTTCAGGGTCGATTCCATTCGCTTTAAGAACAGAGTTCAGAGCATATTCCGGGGTTGCACCCTTTCCACTGGCATAAATGGTCTTTCCCTTAAGATCCTCCACAGATTTTACACTGTCTCCATTCTCTACAAGATAGAGAACACCCAACGTATTGACCGCCAGGACACTGACATCCTTATCTGTCTTCTGATACAACGTTGCTGCCAGATTTGCCGGAACAGCTGCAATATCAAGCTTGTCCTGTACTACCATCGGAACAATCTCATCCGGAGATGCAGCAATCGTAAAATCGTATCCGTCTTCATCAAGAAGCTGCGCCATTCCCATTGCTGTCGGACCTTTCAGGGCGCCTATCCGGACAGCATCCGAAGATGATCCTTCGGATGCCCATACGCTGACCTCTCCAGTGTTACCGGTCAATCCTGCACAGATACACAAAGCCATTGCACAGATCATCAATTTTCTTTTCATTTTACTCAACATCCTTTCTTTATTTAAGAATTTAAAAATCATTTACAGCAGTTCAGAAAAATAATACAAATAAGGCGCAAAACTCTGTCTTTATGTCCCTGATTTCAAATCTGCCAGTATTTTTCTTAATTTACTTCCATAATCTTTTCCTGCTGCCCAGCCGCCGCCATAAGGATTTTCCTGGATTCCCAGCCATTCCACGTAAGGCGCCGTCTCTCTTGTCACGTAATCGAAGCGTTCATCTACACATTCCTGATTCAGTGAATCTGTGGAGGCGTAGGCTTTGAGATGCTGAACCTGAGCACGTATTCCTGTTCTTACATCCGGAAATGCGATTCCTTTGACTCCACCTCCGGTTGTTCCAAGACCTGCGAAATTGAACTGGTCGATTCCCGCATCACCACCGAAACTCAGCCATCCGGTTTCCAGCATTGCCTGCGCAAAAACTACTTCACCACGTACATTCTCGGCATTTGCCTCCTCTACAATAATATTGCAAAAGGTATCTATATCAGATGCTCCGCCGCCACTGAGTTCTTCAGATGGGTAAGTGCATCCCTGACTGTTGTATAATGAACACATTTCATCGACGGAAACAGTTGTTCCACCCATAATCGTGTAGTATCCATAAGTATTATCTGTCGGGTCTTCATCGGAGATAATTTCTTCTCCGTTACTTTCTGCATTTTCGAGATATTTAGGTTTGGAGATCTGTCCCTCTCCTGAATGATCAGTTTCCTGACTGTTTTTTTCTGCACTATCAGTTGTTTTAGCTATCGTGTCGTCATCTGGGGTATCTGCAGCATTGTCTGCTGCGCTGTTTTCTGTATCAGTGGACGCTATCCCTTCACTGGCACTTACCAAAGCAGGTGCCCCGAACATCAGGGCACCTGTTATTGTCATAAGCAGCCAGAAATATTTTCCCGGCACTTTTTTCATCTTATGCGTTTACCTTTCTCATTGCAGCTTCTACCACATGACCAACCAGTACAGAAGTTGTTACACTTCCAACACCGCCAGGTACAGGTGTAATAGCATCTACGATAGGCTCTACTGCTGCGTAATCAACATCACCGCAGAGTTTGCCTTCTGCATTTACGTTGATACCTACATCGATGATTGTCTGGCCTTCTTTTACATATTCGGCACCAACAACACCGGCGCGGCCTGCTGCTACAATAATGATATCTGCTTCACGTGCTACAGACGGCATATCTACAGTTCTTGTGTGGCAGATTGTAACAGTTGCGTTCTTTTTAACCAGCATCATTGCTGCAGGTTTACCAACAACAAGGCTTCTTCCGATTACTACTGCCTTTTTGCCTGTGCAGTCGATTCCGTAATGATCAAGGATTTCCATACAAGCCTGTGGTGTACATGGCGGGAAACCAATCTTCTTGCCTGTAAATACACCGGACATGGAAAGGTCTGTCATACAGTCAACGTCTTTTTCAGGAGCAAGTGCATTCTCGATCACTGCCTGATCCAGATGTTTTGGAAGCGGACGGAATAATAATACGCCGTGAATGCTGTCATCTTTGTTTACTTTATCGATTGTTGCAAGAAGTTCTTCCTGGGAAACATCTTCCGGAAGTAAGATTTTCTCACATGCAACGCCTAAAGTTTCGCAGCGTTTTGTTGCTCCTCTTTCATAGGAGATATCACTTGGGTTTTCACCAACACGGATGATGCAGAGGGTAGGATTTACTCCTTTTCCCTGAAGCTCTGCTACGTTTGCTTTGATTTTCTCATTTAATGCTGCTGTTACTTCTTTACCTAATAACTGCTTAGCCATTTGTCGTTCCCTCCGAAATTATACGTTATTATTCTATACTGTATCTGAATGATTTCAGCATAACCGCCTCATAAATCATATGCACTCTGTAAAAAAATACATCTCAATAAATAATGTTACACTTTATTAAAAGAGACGGAAAACAATACAGAAATTTCTATTTTATTTACTATTATTTCAGTCTGCCAAGTACGCTGTTAAATGTGTCATCTGCGATCTTTGTATATTTCTCAAGCATCGCATCTGCTTTTCTGTTTAATTCTTCTGCATACTCTCTGTCAGCCATGGATTTTGTGTTGATGTATACGTTCAGGCTGGCACCCTGTAATGCTGCTTTACAGAAAGCTGCACCAACGCCTGCATCACTGATGGCAAGCTTAGAGCCTTTTGCACCGAATTCTACGATCAGTTCAATTGCTTCACAGCATTTCTCCATGATCTCCATTGGTACAGAGCAGGCATCTTTTAATACGATCTCCATGACTCTGGCTTTCTCAGCTTTCTCTTCTTCTGTCTCTTTTGGCATTCCATATGCCTTTGATAATGGCTCGAATACTTCTGCATCACGCTCGATCAGACGGAGGAAATCCTTCTGTAACTGATCGCATTTTGCTTTTAATTCGTACATTTCGTCTTCAACATCCGCATATTTCTTTTTTCCTACAGTAAGGCTTCCTACCATATTTCCAAGAGCAGTTCCTACTGCACCAACTAATGCAGACGCACCGCCGCCGCCCGGAACCGGAGCCTTAGATGCCAGAACTTCAACGAATTCTGTACATGTACTTGTTGAAAATCCCATTTTTCTCCCTCTTTCTTTCTGTTTATATTTACTTATCTGACTCTGATATCCGCGGATTATTCTGTAATCTCTATAATCCTGATATCATTTGTCATTTCTGAACGCATTTCAGATATGCTTTCAGAGAACCAATGATCACATCTCCCATAACTGCCATATCCTCTGCCTGGAAAGAAACAGGGAAGTTGTCAGAAAAGAGAATCTGTGAAGACGGCGGAAATTCCTCATCGCCTTCCCAGAGGATCATCTGTATTTTATATTCCGGAAAAATTTCTACTTCATAGGCAATATCTCCATGCTTTACAGGTATGGCACTGATATGCTCCATGATCGCCCTGAAATCTCCCGGACGGTTACCATAGGAAAATGCCAGACGTTTGATACATCTGCCGTCAAACTGTCTTAAATATACTTCTCCCCATGGCATCTCCCGGTATGTCTTAAATTTTCCGGAACTCTCAGACTTCACACCGTTTAAAAGAAAACGAATCGTCAGGATCCTTGCATAGATCATGTTCTCCAGTGGATAAAAACCTTTATCATCCGGAGTATGTGTTACTTCAAAATCCGGCCATGTAATCTGATACTGTGTTCCAAGAAAAGTTAAAGTAAGTTTTTTTGCTTCTTCATCGTAAGGAATAGACAGTCTGGAAGCAATTTCCTTCGGATCTGCAGTTGCAAACTCCTGAGTGTAATGCTCCCAGGGCATTCTTTCCTTACTGTCTTTTTCATAATTTAAATCACTTAAGCTAAACGCCATATAAATCTCCATAAACAGGACAGATCAAAGGGATCTAAAGATCCGTCCTGTTATTTTTATTTCTCTAGATATTCATAATTTCTCATATAGAAATTACTGAAATTCATCAGCGGTTCTGAACCTCTTCCATTACAGTCGGGAACATACTTGTATCTGTATGAGGAATAAAACATGCACCTACAAATTCATCCATATAGATCGGTACTGTAGAAAGTTCCATATATGTCATATTTGCAGCAAGTTCATAAGTCTTCTTCTCTGCCGGTGTTGACAGAAGCATCAGATACGCACCTGTCAGAGAAGAGTTACCAATGTAGTGGAATTTCTCGATCGGGATATCCGGGAACATACCGATGTTGACTGCATTCTGCATGTTGATACCGCTTCCGATACCGCCTGCAACATACACATCATCGATCATGCTCACATCGAAGTCCAGAGAAGTAAGCATTGTACGGATTGCTGAGAAGATGGCACCTTTGGCACGGATGAAGTTGTCAATATCAACTTCTGTAATCTCAACATCCTTTACAGAACCTGCCTCTTCCTCAAATGCAAGGATATAGCTGCCCATTCCGTATTTGTCATGTTTGATTCTCTTTCCTTCACGGATAAATTTACCCTTGGGGTTGATGATTCCGCAGATATAAAGTTCACTGATCACATCGATGATACCGGATCCACATAAACCTACAGGTTTCGTTCCCGGATCACCTACGATCTTGTAGGTAGGCTCCATAGTCTCTTTGTCAATGGTACATGCTTCGATAGCTCCGTCTGTGGCACGCATACCACAGCTGATGTCACCACCCTCAAAGGCAGGACCTGCTGAACATGCACAGCTCATCATAAAGTCTGAGTTTCCAAATACAAGCTCTCCATTTGTACCAAGGTCGATAAACAGTGAGAATTCGGGCCTGTTCCAAATCTGGCTGACCAGAGTTCCGGCTGTGATATCGCCACCTACATAGCTTCCGATATTCGGCGCCATAATAATATGAGCATCTTTATTGATATCAACTCCCACATCAGAAGCAAAAAGGGAATTGGTCTTAAAGAATGCAGGGATATAAGGCTCTGTACGCAACGGATCCGCATTGATTCCTGCAAACAGATGATTCATAGTTGTATTGGATGCCACACACATCCTGTAGATGTGGTCTTTGGGGAATTTTGCACTCTTGCACATTTCGTGGATCATTGGATTGATAGTCTCCTTGATCACAGCATCCTGCAATTTTTTCTGACCTCCGGGTTTCTGTGATTCCACGATTCGGTTTATTACATCTGCACCAAAACGGATCTGTCCGTTTCCGGCAGAACTTTTTGCCAGAATTTCTCCATTCTCCATATTAATCAGTACAGCAGAAACTGTAGTTGTACCGATATCAATTGCCAGACCTCCGATGATAACATCCTCGTCTTTACCAAATATATCATAGACATACATATCGTCAGAAGTAGCGCGGATCACACATTTCACTGCAAAATTGTTCTCTCTCAATACATCAGGGAGTTTTTTCAGGACTACATATGGTATCCGTACTCTGTTGATATTTAAATATTTCCGCAATGCACGTGTCAGTCTCTCATTGTCCGGCATAGTATCATCCAGAGAGGGAACGTCCATCAGCACATCCACAACCTCCAGACTATTTTTCAGTTCAATGCCTGCCAGCTGTATATCACTCTTGGCATTTTCAAAAATGGCTATTTCCTCTTTCGAACTTAAATCAGCTACTTTCATTCTGCTCTTATAGGCAGATGCAATATCAGGTACCAGCACATTGACGTCCGCACTGATCTTGCTGCAGCAAGACAGACGCCATCCCGCCTGATATTCTTCGTCAGAAATATGTAATGTCTTTTTGCTTTCCAGTTCTCCGCTCTTTAACTGGACACGACATTTTCCGCAGGCTCCGTTTCCGGAACATGGTGCATCAATAGCCACATTGGCACTTCGTGCAACCTCCAGTAAATTATCCCCCGCATTGGCAAAAGTTTCTACCATACTGCCATCTTCGAATGAAAATGTTACCTTAAACATTCGGCAACCACCTTTCTCATAGTCGTAATAGCCTGTAATAAAACAGGGACCGAAGACCGAAGCCTTCAGCCCCCATAATTATGTATTCATTTATGTCGGTCGAATATTTTATTAGATTTCTCAGCTATACTGATTAGATTTCCAGATAGGAATCTGCATACAGTGTATTGCCTTTGAATACATCACAGGATTTAATAGTTTCCATCAGACGAAGGTCGTTAGGATTAACGATTGCAGATGTAAGACCGTTCATCATAGCCATTGCTACAAGAGCAGAGTCCATGATCGGACGGATATGTTTCGGCATACCGTTACTGTTATTGGAAAGACCACCTGTGGAGTTCAGTCCCATATCAGAGAACATTTTGATTGCTTCAAGAACTTCCATCTGTTTGTCCTGCATTCCTTTTACAACCAGGAATAACGGGTCAAACCACAGATCTTCAGCTTCCATACCAAGAGACATACCTCTTTCAAGCATGTTCTGGCAGTGCATCATACGTTCATCATTGTCTGCTGCTACCATACCGGAAGAGCAAAGTGCGATACAGATGGCATCGTTTGCTGCTGCAAGGTCGATGTTTGTGATTCTGTCACCAGCATCAGCAGAGTTAACGATCGGTTTTCCTTTTGCTCTGTTATATACAGAGATACCAGCTTCAATAGCTTTCTTGTTTGTTGTATCCAGTGCAAGCGGAACATTGTCAAACTCTGACTGAAGGAGCTGTACTGCCCATTTCATCAGATCTTCTCCATCGTTCTCAGCAGGTCCGATGTTTACATCAAGGTAAGTAGCACCAGCGTCAAGCTGCTGTTTTGCTCTTTTGATGATCGGCTCTGGATCTCTTTCTGTAAATGCTTTGTTTACTGCAGGTGCAGTAGTGGAAAGTCTTTCTCCGATTGTTACAAATTTTGCCATAACCGTGTTCTCCTTTTTATTTATTTACACAGGAATAAAACCTGTATGCTTCTTATTAAGAGCCAGACCGGTCAGATGACCGGTCCGGCATGTCATTCCGATCAGATCTGACCGTCAGCCTGCATATCTTTTAAGAATTTAACAAGCTGTACAGCTTCTCTTGGTCCAACGATGATTTCCCATCCAGGAAGTTTTGCTTCAAGGTCACCCTTAAGAACTGCTACCTTACCTGGGATAATAAGCTTTCTGGATTTTACCTTAGGCTCAACATTTTCTTTGATGTAAGCGGAAATGCTGTTGCCGGAGAATTTACCAGCTGCCCAGGATGTCAGTACGGAAAGTCCGCCTGCATCATTGATTACCAGGTTAAGCGGAACACCGGAACGCTCCAGCTCGCCGGATACTACGAAATATGTAAGAGCGAAGTCTACAGTAGTAACTACTACTGCATTCTCATCAGCACCATTTAATGGATAGATGCCTGGCTCAACTTTCATTGGTTTCTGCGGATCAGTGAAAACGTTCTGACGCAGACCATATAATGGAAGAGCTTCTGCATATGTCATCTGCTCCATAACGATGATGGAACCATATTTCATTGTAAACATAGATGCTAAAGCTGCCTGTAAGTGAAGGTCACCTTTTGCGATCTTAACAAGGTTTACGATAGATGGATAACCAAATGTTCTGTCCTGATCTTTCAGAGCTGCACGACGAACCTGTACAGTGTTTGCAAAGGTTTCTTTGATGTCAGCGCCTGTTGTATCAAGAACAAGGTTCTTGTTTCCGAGTTTTTCAAGAGCTGCTGTTGTATCATATAATTCATTTAAGTCTTTACCGGATACACCGAGAACAACACCTGCTTCTGTAGCAACTGCGTTCATTGCTTCATAGTTGGAAGCATCTGCACCGTTTAAGACCGGTTTGCTGTCTTTGCATACTGCAAGAGCTGCTTTTGCGATTTCAGGATCTTTACATTCAAGAACTAAAGTTCTGCCAAGACCTGCAGCTTTTTCTACAAGTGCAGTATATTTAGCTGCATCTGCACCTTCGCCACAGTTTACATATACAAGTTCAGCATACATTCTTTCACCGATACGGTCATAATCTACCTTCGGGATTTCTGCAAGTTTCGCCTCTACTGTAGCATCATCCATACATGTGCACAGAGCTACTGCATATCTTGGCTTGCTTACAAATGTTTTTTCATGTCTGAATAATACTGTTTCTCCACCCAGAGTGTGCTCTTCTGCACCAGTACCAATTTTGATTGTCTTCATTGGCGGAGCAGTTGCCTCGGAAAGAGATGCTAAAGCTTCATCAGACATATGCGGACATTGTTCGATTTTCATAGCGCCCTGAGCAACTTTCATAGAGAAAGCCATACATGTTGGGCATCCGCATTCCTTACAGTTTTTCTTTGGTGTTAATTTAAAGATCTGAATACCATTCAGTGCCATTTTATTTGTTCCTCCTATTCAATTACGCAAGTGCTTTGATCATTCTGGAAATAGTTGCAACAGCTTCCGGATGTCTTAAGATGACTGCATCAGATCCGGCTGCAAGGTCAGCAGCAGCTGTCATAACTTCCATATCGATTCCACGCTCTTCTTCCGGTCCCCATTCAGGCATGTCAGCTTCAGAAGCTGTTGCTTCTTTTACGCCCCATGTTTCAGCGGATACCGGTGTAATGATAGGCATCTGCAGCATGTTATCATTCTGAGATAAAGCTGCACCTTTAATACGGTCCATAGTGGATACAACATATTCATATCCATATCCGGCAGCAGCACTACCGATATTCATAACAATTTTCTGTGCATTAACGCCTAACTGAGTAGTTACAACGTTAAGCTGTTTAGCAAGGTTGATATCTACGGCAGATTCTGCACCTACGATCTGATCGTAAGCAAGTCCTGCTGCAGCACCGATTGCTTTGTAGTTTTCTTCTTTTTCTGAAAGAATCAGTACGTTTCTTCCCTGAAGAGCTTCTGCTACCTTAGGAAGGAGTTCTGCGTCTTTCTCTACATTCTTGCATCCTTCAACTACTAATGGTGCATCAATTGCATCTGCAACTTCTTTAACAACTGCGATAAGTTCATCAACAGATTTGTTTACACCGTTCGGATCTCCACCCTCAAGGATCAGAGCTACAAAGTCAGCACCTTCCATAGCTGCTGCTTTTTTAGCCATTTCTCCGATTGTGGATGCTCCGTCATAGTATGCTTTGATACCTTCGGATACAATATTCTCAAGACCCATATCAGAGATTTCAACACCGATCTTAGGTGTGTTTTCTGATGGTGCATCAAAAGAATAAAATGGATAAGTAGAGTCTCCGCCGATTGTTACAGTCTTATCTCCGCTACCAATTGTGACTGTATTAATCTTTGCATTAAATTTCTGAAGTTTCTGATTAAACGGCATTTCTATTTGGCCTCCTTAAAAAAATTACTATGTACTTGCCTCTACGCAGACAAATCACATCATCTCATATAGTATACTACATCATCGGGTCCATTGACAAGGCTGGATGATTATGTTCTGTTAAAAATGCAACAAGCTCTTCTGGATCTGTTGTATTTGTCTCGTCACCAATCATATCAGTAAAGTTGTCAATACCATACAGTTCCTTTGCTGTCTTATTCAAACGCTCCGCAACTGTCTCTTTTAATTCCTTAGGCATCCATACGATACGTTCAATACCGCCTTCTGCCTTCATGAATTTCTTGGATGAAATAAAGTGTTTACCATGTCCCATGAATCCTGGTGTCTGAACACCGCCGCCAGTCATAGATGCCATCTCTGAGAATGTCATTCCGAGAGGTGTCATTCCTGCATATTCACGGTTGGCGATTACTACACCATTAGAAAACGGCTCAATACCACAGATACACTCGAAGCATCCACAGGAAGTCATAGGATCCTGCATAATGGAATAAAGTGTAACGTGTTCGAGAGCTCCCTGTGAGAATTTTTGTACAGCTTCATCAACATCCTCATAAGAACCAAGGTTCTCATCAATTGGTCTTTCCTTTGTAATGATCTGACAAGGTCCGTTTGGATCCAGTTCATTTGTTGCTTTTGCATCCAGCCATGAAACGGCTCCGCAAAGTCCAAGTCTCTCTGGTGTAACAACACATACATGAGACGGTGAAAAAGCCTGACAAAGGATACAGCTGTAATATACGTCTACAGTTTCATCTGTAAGATTTTCAAGACGTGCATCACGTTTATCGAATACAGGGATTGCTACCTCATGACGGATTCTTGTACACTCAGCCGGATCAGTATAAACGGTTACCTGACATTTATCAACTACAGCTTCAAACTCATTTTTTACCTGTGTATACAGAACTTCACCGATATGTCTGATACGGAATCCTGCATTGTAAGCTTCCTTACCGATACGGATCCTCTGCATATCTCTCTGTCCTGTATGATAAACTCCCTCAATACAGTTAATGTAATTGTGGAATTTACGCTCAATTACAGGTTCAAAATCAGGCTGCATTCTCTTTCCCGCTACTTCTACCACGTAAGCGATCGGATTCTTGCTTCCCAATTCCATTTCATCTACATCTGGTCCTACAACTGTAATCTTGTGGTCCTCTACCTCATCCATGCTTCTTGTCTGCACAAGTTCTGCACAATCCACACGGGAACCGTCGAACTCAACCTGCATATCTTTACGACGGATAATCTCGCCTTCGAATGCAGACGCAAACGCAACAGGAATATCAATATTGGTAATTTTGATCTTAATATTTCTGGCTTCCAGAGAAACCTTATTAAAATCAGCAACATTCTGGCATGCGATCAGCGCACCCGGAACTTCTGTAATGTTTTCATCTTCATTGGAAATCACAGGGAATCCAAGTTTGATTGCTCCTGCACCAGCAGCCAGAATCACATCATCGATCGGTTTAAACGCATTGACAAATGCCGGTACTCTCTCTGATGTATACTTGATCAGAGCGGCTGCATCTCCAGGAGTAACGTTTCCGAAGATCAGAGCTGCACGAAGTGCCACGGATACTACATGGATTACAGAAGTAATATCTTTTCCAAGTGGTACGATTCGAACATTATAGCCCATTTTCAATCCAAGTTCCTGCGCCTGGTCAATAATTCCTCCAACCAGTGTAACAAGAATTCCCTGTGCCTGATAACTCTTTACCAGATCTACACCTTCCTGTGCGGTAGGTGCCGATCCAATAATAACAGCTACACCAGGAATATCACCGGTTACAAGAGGTACACCAAGTTCACGGATTATGGAATCCGGAAGGTGTCCATAGTACGGTTCACTGTATGGCTCCGCTCCATCCAGATACTTCAGTACTTCTATGAACTCTGCACAAAGTGCGGTAGCGACTCCGGACATCAAAGCGTCATCTAACTGATGCTCTCTTGTCATAAGAGATTTGATCACACCAAGTGCTTCTTTCATTTCGCCAAGGGTCTTCACCTTAACTCCTGTTACTGCATAGTAACATGGCAGACAGTAGGCAGTATGAGGAAATTCAACTGCCTTGTCTGCGCCGTGCTGTGCAATGGCTTCCTCTACAGCCTGACAGGTTAACCCGTAGACTGCATCATTTCCGTTAAAGATTCTGTCGATTAACAATTTGCACATCTCCATTTCGTATTTAGAATAATACTATGGTTTTATCTATATAACGCTTTAGGCGTTTAAACCCCGGAGACGTTTAGTGGCTTCCGCATTGCCCATCCACGCCTCCGGGGCAAAACCACCAATCTTTACATCATCGGATCAAGAGCTAATGCCGGATGGCCTTTTTCTGTAAGGAATCCAACCAGTGTCTCCGGATCAGTAGCGATTGTTTCATCACCGATCATATCTGTAAAGTTTTCAATACCATAGAGTTCATTTGCTGTCTTATTAAGACGTTCAGCAACAAACTCTTTCAGTTCTTTCGGCATCCATACGATACGTTCAATACCGCCTTCTGCCTTCATGAACTTCTTGGAGCTGATGAAATGTTTACCATGTCCCATGAAACCAGGTGTCTGAACACCACCACCTGTCATGGATGCCATTTCTGAGAATGTCATTCCAAGAGGTGTCATGCCTGCATACTCACGGTTAGCGATAACAACACCATTGGAGAATGGCTCGATACCGCAGATACACTCGAAGCATCCGCATGATGTCATAGGATCCTGCATGATAGAGTACAGTGTAACGTGCTCTAATGCACCCTGGGATAATTTCTTAACAGCTTCATCTACATCTTCATAAGAACCAAGGTTCTCATCAATAGGTCTTTCTTTTGTGATTACCTGGCAAGGTCCGTTTGGATCCAGCTCGTTGGTAGCTTTTGCATCCAGCCATGAAACGGCACCGCAAAGTCCAAGTCTCTCAGGTGTAACAACACATACGTGAGACGGGGAGAATGCCTGGCAGAGGATACAGCTGTAATATACATCTACAGATTCGTCTGTCAGAGTATTCAGACGGTCATCACGTTTCTCGAAGATCGGGATAGCAACTTCATGACGGATTCTTGTACACTCAGCAGGATCTGTATAAATAGTAACTTCACATTTATCAACAACTGCGTCAAATTCATTCTTAACCTGTGTATAGAGAACTTCACCGATATGTTTGATCTTGAAGCCTGCAGCAAATGCATCTTTGCTGATACGGATTCTCTGCATATCTCTCTGTCCTGTATGGTATACACCTTCGATACAGTTGATGTAGTTATGGAACTTACGCTCGATAACAGGTTCAAAGTCAGGCTGCATGTTCTTGCCGGCAACTTTAACAACATATGCAATGCTGTTCTTGCTTCCTAATTCCATGTCGTCTACTTCAGGACCAACAACTGTGATCTTATGGTCTTCTACTTCACTTGCATCACATGTATGTACAAGCTCTGCACAGTCTACACGGGAACCATCGAATTCAACCTGCATGTCTTTACGACGGATAATCTCACCTTCGAATGCAGATGCGAAAGCAACCGGGATATCGATGTTTGTAATTTTAATCTTGATGTCACGTGCTTCCAGAGAAGTCGCATTCCATTTGGAGATGTCTTTCTGGCAAATCAGGCTCTTCGGTACTCTTGCAACATCTTCCTGGTTTGTGATAACCGGGAATCCAAGAGCGATAGCGCCTGCACCACAAGCTACGATCACATCATTTAACGGTGCAAATGCATTAACAAATGCAGGTACACGTTTCATTGTGTAATCCATCAGAGTTGCAGCATCACCTGGTTTTACGTTACCGAAGATAAGAGCTGCACGAAGTGCTACAGATACTACATGGATAACTGCTGTAACGTCTTTTCCAAGCGGGATAACACGTACGTTAGCACCTGTCTTGTATCCAACTTCCTCTAACTGGTCAATAACGTCACCAACCAGAGTGATCAGGATACCCTGAGACTGATAGGATTTAACAAGGTCTGCTGCTTCCTGAGCGGAAGGAGCTTTTCCAAGGATAACTGCTACACCAGGGATATCGCCTGTTACAAGCGGTACACCAAGTTCACGGATCACTGCATCTGCAAGATGTCCGTAGCAAGGAGCTTCATAAGGAACTGCTCCGTCAATATATTTCAGAACTTCGATAAATTCTGCGCAGAGAGCTGTAGCAACACCTGACATAAATACGTCATTTGTTCTTTTCTCTCTTGTCATAAGAGTTTTTACTACTGCAAGAGCATCTTTTAACTCTGCAAGAGTTCCAACCTTTGTTCCTGTTACTGCATAGTAGCATGGTAAAGAATATGCTGTATCAGGGAAGCTGACTGCTTTGTCAGCGCCGTATTTTTCAATTGCCTGGTTGATGGCACCCTCTGTAAGTCCATAAACCGCGTCGTTTCCCGCAAAAACACTTTCAAATAAAGTCACTTGTTCTACCTCCTAATATATGATTACTGACGATCTATCTTTTCTTTTATTTTAATGATCTCATCGGTAACTGTCTTGCTGAAGTCATACGGGGATTTTCCCTGTCTGTCTGCATCAATTACCTCTGTGTTGTAATGAATCATACCTAAAAGATCTTCCTGTGGAATCCGTTCTCTGATAAAGTTTTCGTCATCTTCATTGCGCACTTTGTTTGCGACAACCTTTACCTGAGACACTCCTAAATCTTTTGCCAGGCGCTTTACATTTTTATATGTCTGCACACTCCTTGCACCTGGTTCGATTACTACGATAAATGCGTCAACTCCTTCTGTGGTTCCTCTGCCGAGATGTTCCAAGCCGGCTTCCATATCAAGAATTACTACATCTTCTCTTCTAAGTACCAGATTATTGATAATGCGCTTTAACATTACATGTTCCGGGCATACACATCCGCCACCGCCTGTCTCGACAGTTCCCAGGACAAGGAGCCGTACGCCATTACAGACCTTACCATATTTCTCCGGAATATCGTCTACTTTCGGATTCAGATGATAGAACTGATTTCCTGCTGTAGCCCCTGTACGTTCTTCCACCAGCTTACGCATCTTTGAAATCGGTACAATAGAATCCAGAGTTTCTTCATCAAAGCCTAATGCAAGACCAAGATTCGCATCCGGATCCACATCTGCTGCAAGTACCGGTCTGCCCTCTGCTGCATACAACCTGGCCAGCGTTGCTGCAAAAGTGGTTTTGCCTACGCCGCCTTTTCCTGTAACTGCTATTTTCATTTTACGTCATCCACCTTTTATTACATTTTTAAGATCACAGCAGATTAAATTCCTAATGCTGTTCTCTTCTCTTCGATTCTTTCGATCATCAGATCAACTAATTTCTCAATATCTGTTTCTACTGTATAAGCAGCTCCTGTCCATTTTCTTGTTCCCTCTGTAAGAAGCTCTCCCATTTCTGAAGAACCGGAAACATATGGATCAACACCAAGGAATGTATCAATACCGGTACCTACTACATAGTTACCGATGGATACAGCTTTTTCAGACATCCACTCAGGAGCACATCCAACTACAGGAAGCTGATTGATCTGAAGACCTGCATCTTTTGCAAGTTCAGCAGCAAGGATCATCATACGGGAAATATCTACGCATGATCCCATGTGGAGTACCGGTGGGATATCAGCCAGTTCACAGACACGTTTCAGACCTGCACCGCAGAGATCTTTTGCAGATTTGTCCATAAGACCTGCTTTTGCAGCTGCCTGCGCAGAACATCCGGAAGCAATGACAACAATATCATTGGCGATACATTTCTTCATCAGTTCAATATGTGCATAGTCAGGACGGATCTTAGGATTGTTACATCCAACCATAGCAACAGCACCACGGATAACACCGGAAGTGATGCACTCAAGTAATGGTTTTGTTGTTCCTGTCTCATCAACCTGAGAGTTTGTAACACCGTCAAGAACCTTAACGATTGCTTCTACGGAATAACCAACTGTAGCTTTCTGTTTCAGCTGTGGGATATGTACAAGTTCAGGTTTTCTGTTCTTGAAGTTGTCAATAGCCATCTTGACGATTGCTTTTGCATTCTCTCCTGCTGTCTCAGCATTGAATCTGATAAATTCAGCATCAGGCATCTGAGCGATCGGAGAAGTTGTGATAAATTTAGTATGGAAGCATTTGCTTAAAGGTCCTAATGCAGGGAAGATACACTGAACATCTACTACGATCGCTTCGCAGGCACCTGTCAGTACTACATTCTCCTGCTGCAGGAAGTTACCGGCCATCGGAACACCGCGACGCATAGCTACTTCGTTTGAAGTACAGCATACACCGGAAACAGTGATTCCTTTTGCTCCTACAGATTTTGCATAATCGATCATTTCTTTGCTGTCTGCATATTCACAAATCATCTCGGAAAGACTCGGATCATGTCCGTGTACAACGATGTTTACATTCTCTTCAACCATTACACCAAGGTTAGCTTCAGTGTCAATTGGCTTCGGAGTTCCGAATAAAACATCAGAGAACTCTGTTCCCATCATGGAACCGCCCCATCCATCAGCCATACCGCAGCGGATAGACTGTTTTACAAGAGCTTCCGGAAGAGAAGAACATCCCATATGAGCCATATGTAAAGAAGTGGAAACCTCACGGTCGATCGCACGTGGTGCAATTTCATTTTCAATCAGTTTCTCTTTCTGTCCTGCAGGCATTCTGTCAAGGAATCTCTGATATCCAAATGGTTTACCATATTCCATCAATCCTGTCTCAGCCATTTCATGAGCCAGATCATAGATATCTTTTCCTTCTGTCTCTACGCCCCATTCTTTTGCGATACGGATCAGTTTCTCAGGATCTTTTACCTGATAGTTTCCGCCGTCTTTTGCACAATATAATGTGTGGCAGATTTCACGACCGTGATCAGAGTGAGTAGCTGCACCACCTGCTGTAAATTTCAGGAAGTTTCTTCCTACGATACCATGAACGTCACATCCGCAGATACCTCTTGGTGCTTTAGGGGTAATACGACATGGTCCCATAGCACAGATACGACAGCAGACACCCTGCTCACCGAATTTACAATGTGGAGTCTGGTTTTTTACACGGAACTGCCATGCGTCAGCTCCAACCTTTGCACCTGTCTCCAAAAGTCTGGCAGTAGCCTCTTCAAACTCTTCCACTGTAGTTAATTTGAATTCACTCATTATAGACCTCCTTTAATTCTGGTTTGTGTATTCCTTTAAGATACACATTTTTATTTTATTAATAATCCCACAGGCAGGAAATCCCGGTTATCTATATCTGAAGAATTGGCTCCGTTAAAGATAACTGTGATAACCTAATAACTGTGATAACCTATCCCATCCCCTCCCATGGGTTATTTAACTTAAAAAATAAAGATGTAAACTTGTATTTATCTCTGCATATATAGATTTCCTATGCGCACAAACATCCCTCATCGGATTCTCATCCGACAAGGGGTGTATCTTATAATTTTAAATTATCAACGATTGCACGAAGTGCAGTCTTGACAGGGTTGTCTTCCGGAAGTGTGCTTGTAGGACGTCCTTCACAGTCATATTCATAAACTGTTTCATCCTGTGGAACAACACCAAGAAGTGTCAGTCCCTGATTTGCAATCTCTTCCTGAATTCCCTTATTCAATTCTCCTTTCGGAGCTCGGTTAATGATCAGACCAACTGTATCAGGATGCATATCACATTCTTTAATGAGTTCTGCAATCCTGCCTACTGCCTGTACGCCTCTTCTGGAACAGTCGCTGACCAGAATGGCAGTCTGCATGCTCGGAAGAACACCTCTGCTGATATGTTCCATTCCGGCTTCATTATCTACAACAATATACGGATAATTATTCTGGTATTTTGCAAGCTGAGTCTGAAGAAGACCATTAACATAACAGTAACAGCCTTTTCCCTGAGTTCTGCCCATGACAAGAAGATCAAAATCATCATCTTCTACAAGCGCATCTTCAAAACGCATTTCCGCGTAATCAGCCTTAGACATTCCGGTAGGAATTGGATTCTCTTTTGCAAGCTCTGCACGTGCAATTTCTTCACGCACATCGCCAAGAGTTGTCTCTACCTTTACGCCAAGAACCTCATTGAGGTTTGAGTTTGCATCAGCATCTACTGCAAGAATCGGCCCTTTACCCTTTTCACACAAGTACTGGATCAGCATTCCGCATAATGTTGTTTTTCCCACGCCGCCTTTTCCTGCGACAGCAATTACGTGTGCCATAAAACCAGGTGCCTCCTAAATCTGTCTTAGTATTCTTTCTATAAATAAAAAATGATGTTAAGGTCAAAAGGAGTTTTGTCCCTATCTTAATATCAGTCACATTTCAGTTTCACAATACTGTTGGCAAGGTCAACCATTAAAATAGTTCCCTCGACCACTCTCTCATCTCCCATAATATCACGGAGAATCAATTTATTCCCATCCACATCTATACGGGAAACATTTTTAAAAATAACAGAATCGTCACTTTCTTTATATACAGTTGCCAGACACATGTGATGTCGCCTCCTATTTCATCTCTTCTTTAACAAGTGTTAAGGCAAGTCCAAGTCTCATATTGCCTTTCTGAAAATCTGCAACAGCTTCCTTAATAGTCTTACATGCTGCATCCATTCCCATCTTGGCAAGGTTATCAGCCATCTGATCCAGTTCCTGAGCATGATGCTCATTGTGCTGAAGCATATATGTCAGAAGAGCCAGTGTCTCATTCTTGCAGTCACCTTCACTGCAGGATCCGCAATGAGCAGTATCACAGGCATGATCTGCATGAGAATGTCCATGATCATGACCTTCGCCATGAGTATGCTCATGAGTATGAGTCATACCATCTTCATGGGTATGTTCATGGGTGTGTCCATGCCCATGCTGGACAAGATTCCCATTTTCATCTTTGATTAAATGCATGGTTAAATGCTCCCTTCTATTGAAAAATACACTGAATTTATAAAATTCAGTCTTTTTTTATGACAATAAATTATCAATTTACTGATATTATACATCTTTTTTTTCGTTTCCGCAAGCCATTTAGCATAAATAATCACTAAAAAAATTTTGAAATATATGCTTTGAAATAGCTTTTTTCACAAGAACTGTTAATACTTTAACCCTTATGTTATATTGTTAACAATGTGTTCTTGCAAAAACTTAATAATTTTTATGTACTTCTGACACATTTTTATGTTATACTTGGACAAGATTATCGGGCAAAGCAGCTTGCCCAAAGTGTATATAGGAATTGGAGGAATTGTTTTGGATAATACTGTTTTTCTGAATACAAACAGAGAGATGCCTTTACTCGGACTGGGAGTATACAAAGCCACCGGGGAAAATGAGGCCGAAAATGCTATTATTTCTGCTGTTGAATCAGGATACCGTCTGATTGATACAGCCTCCGTATATAAAAACGAAGAAAATGTAGGACGGGGAATCGCCAGCTGTGGAATACCGCGAAATGAACTTTTTATTACTACAAAAGTATGGAATACCGCACAGCGTCTGGGAGACATTCAGGGTGCTTTTGAAAGAAGCCTGGACCGGCTCAAACTGGATTATGTGGATTTGTATCTGATCCACTGGCCGGTTCCGGGATGTTATCTCAGCACCTGGAAAGTACTGGAGGAAATCCAAAAATCCGGGCGGGCTCTTTCTATTGGTGTCAGTAATTTTGAAATCCGTCATCTGGAAGAACTGGAAGCCAATTCCGGAATCATACCTGCTGTAAATCAGATTGAATGCCATCCTCTCTGCTATCCGAAAGAGCTGATTGATTATTGCCAGAATAAAGGAATTCAGGTACAGGCATATGCCCCACTTGCCAGAGGCGCATATCTTGATAACGATGTAATGTGTGTACTTGGAACCAAATACGCTCATACTCCCGCTCAGATCGGTCTGCGTTGGGCTACTCAGAAGGGAATTTCCGTAATTCCCAAATCCGTACATCCTGATCGCATCAGAAGCAATGGCAATATTTTTGATTTCACAATCGAACAGGAAGACATGGATCTGATCGATACTCTGAATGAGAATTTTCACAGTTCACATATTCCCGAGGATTTAAGGGACATTGCATTCTGATAAAGAGTAGTTAAAAAATATTTTATCATTCAAATGTAAAAAGCAGATGTATTTATATAACATCTGCTTTTTGCATATTTATCATCTCTGTCTATAGAATTTTCCGTAAATGATGCATTCGAAAGTTTTTCGTAACCATTCAGCAGTCAGCTATCCCGCGAGGTACTGAACAGTTACAGTTTTTCTATAACATCTCAGTTAGTTTTCTGTCCGTCTTCCCATGGAAGCATCGGCGTCTCCACTTTCTTATCTCTTACCATAAGATCGATCACCGCTTCCGCTGCACTTTTTCCTTCGAACAGGACTTTGTTTATTTCTGTGATGATCGGCATTTCCACATCATATTTCTCAGCCAGTTCTTTTGCTGCTTTTGCGGAATAGACACCTTCCACGATCATTTTCACTTCAGCCATCGCCTGCTCCATGGTATATCCTTTTCCCATCAGATATCCGGCTTTCCGGTTACGGCTGTGGACACTGGCACAGGTAACGATCAGATCTCCGATTCCGGACAGACCATAAAAGGTTTCCATACGTGCTCCCATTTTAACACCCAGACGTGAAATTTCCGCAATTCCTCTTGTGATCAGGGCTGCTTTGGTATTATCACCGTATCCCAGACCATCTGCGGTTCCGGCTGCCAGTGCGATCACATTCTTTAACGCTGCGCCAAGCTCCACTCCCAGCATATCCGGCGTGGTATAAACTCTGAAAACAGGGCTCATAAAGATTCCCTGCAGATATTCTGCTGTCTCTCTCTGGTGAGAACTTACCACACAGGTAGTCGGAAGTCCCTTTCCAACCTCTTCTGCATGGCTTGGGCCGGAAAGCACAGACACATTTGCCTGTGGAAGTTCCTGTTCAATGATCTCGCTTAAAGTAAGAAGAGTTTTTTCCTCCACACCTTTGGCAACATTTACAATTTTCTGTCCGTTTTTTACAAAAGGCGCCATACGCTTGCAGGTACTTCTGGTATAAGGCGAAGGAACTGCCAGAATTGCCACATCTGTATCCCGCAGGCTTCTCTCAAGATCTATTGTGATATCAATCGGTTCAGGAATCTTTACTCCCGGAAGTTTGCTCACGTGTTCCCGCTTTTCTCTTAATGTTGTTATCTCCTCCCCAAGCGCCGACCAGAGAATCACCTCGTGTCCATTATTGTAAAGAAGGATAGACAGGGCAGTTCCCCAGCTTCCCGCACCAAGCACACTTATCTTTGCCATATAAATACCTCTTTTTATTTATTTTTTTTGCTTAAATAAATTTTACTTTCTGTCCCGTCAAGAAGCCGTTTTATGTTCTTTTTATGTCTGTAAAATGCCAGTACTGTCAAAAGTCCCATAACAGTATAAAGCTCGATCATATGAGAAAAATCCATATGATAAGAACCCATCTGTCCAAATACGATCATACTGATAAATGCAGCCAGATATGCACTTACCGAACACAGAGAAACATAGTGTGTCAGGAAAAACAGTCCGAAAAATACAATTGCACAGATCACAAAAATCCGCCAGTCAAAAGCAATCACAAGTCCTACAGATGCAGCTACGCCCTTCCCGCCCTTAAAATTAAGATAAAACGGAAAATTATGCCCCAGAATACACCCAGCTGCTGCATAAAGGCTCAGCAGCGGCAGAATATCTCCATAAGAATTTCCGAATATTGCCCTTACGATCAGGATGGCCGCAATACACTTCAGACAGTCACACAACAGATTCAATGCCCCGGCCTTTTTGCCAAGTGTACGCAGTACATTTGTAGAACCCAGATTTCCGCTTCCCTGTTTGCGTATATCAATATGATAAATCTTTCCTAAAATGTATGCGGTCTGAAAAAGTCCGCATGCATATCCAATTGCAATACAAATCAGGCGTTCCATGATTATTCTTTTTCACCTCGTTCACGAATAATGAATTTCAGTGATGTTCCCGCAAATCCAAAGGCATCCCTGATCTTGTTCTCCAGATATCTGGTATAAGAGAAATGCATCAGTTCTTTGTCATTTACAAAGATAACAAATGTAGGCGGTTTGACAGCCACCTGTGTCATATAGTAAATCTTCAAACGTTTTCCCTTGTCAGACGGAGGCTGCTGCATTGCCACTGCCTCAGAAAGGATTTCATTCAGGACACCTGTCTGGATTCGCAGTGTCTGGTTTTCGATAACCGCATCAATCGTTTCAAACATTCTGGAAATCCTGAGTCCTGTTTTTGCAGAAATAAATACCAGCTCCGCATATGGCATATATGCCAGAACCTCGCGGATTCTGTTTGTGTGCTTATAAATAGTCTTATCATTCTTTTCAATGGCATCCCACTTATTTACTGCAATGATAACACCCTTTCCTCTTTCGTGGGCAATCCCTGCGATCTTGGCATCCTGTTCTGTAACACCCTCTGATGCATCAATCATTACAATGACAATATCTGCACGTTCTACTGCAGTCACTGTACGGATCACACTGTATCTCTCAATCTCCTCTTTAACTTTTCCCTTACGGCGAAGTCCGGCAGTATCAATAAAGATATAATCCTTTCCCTGCCATTTTACTCTGGTATCTACCGCATCTCTTGTAGTTCCGGCAATATCAGAAACAATCACACGGTCTTCTCCCAGAAGTTTGTTTACCAGTGACGATTTTCCTACGTTTGGTTTTCCCACAATGGCAATTCTCGGGATTTCATCATCTTCTTCTGTATCTGCATCCTCAGGGAAATGTTTTGCCACTTCATCCAGCATATCACCCAACCCCATACGGTTTGCCGCAGAAATCGGAATCGGTTCACCGATACCAAGGTTATAGAACTCATAAACATCCATCATAAATTTCTGGATACTGTCTACCTTATTCACAACAAGGACAACCGGTTTGCCGCTGCGTCGGAGCATATCTGCCACCTTCGCATCGGAATCCACCAGTCCCTGATGAACGTCTGTGATAAAGATGATAACATCTGCCGTATCAATGGCAATCTGTGCCTGCTCTCTCATCTGAGAAAGGATGATGTCACTGCTGTCCGGCTCAATACCGCCTGTATCGATCATGGTAAATGTCTTGTCCAGCCATGTCACATCTGCATAAATTCTGTCTCTTGTAACGCCGGGTGTATCTTTTACAATAGAAATCTTCTCACCTGCCAGCGCATTAAACAATGTGGATTTACCTACATTAGGCCTGCCCACTATCGCTACTACCGGTTTGCTCATATATCTGTCTCCTTCTTATCTTTTTATGGTCTGGTGCTTCGATCAGACAGTTTACCAGGTCAGCACCCGGTTCATCTACCACTACAATTTCCGTCTTAAGAGCCTGTCTGACATCTTCCACCGTCAGGTCATCCAGAAAAACATCCTCGCCGCTTCTGAGCATATTGCATGGGATCAGTACTTTTTCTCCCAGATTTCTCTGTGCAAGCTGATCCATAAGATCAGTAGCTGTGATCAGACCGGAAACTGTGATCTTCTCTCCAAAGAAATTATTCTTTACTGCATATACTTCAGCCTGGACATTCGGAAATTTCTTCTGTACCAGTTTTATCATTTTACCTATATAAGGCGCTGCCAGCCGTCCTGTTGCAACAGTGGCATTTACCTCTCTGTCATCGCCTTCAAGCTGCTCAAGTCTCTCTTTTACCTCTGTTTCAAGCAGACGCATCATACCAACACCATTCTCCAGCTGAAGGTATCCGTCATATCTGCCCTCCTCAGGAAGTTCATATCCTGCAAGAATATACCATTCATCCGAAGCATGTACAAAATGAATACCATGCTTCTTCACCATGATCTTCTGCCACCGCTCTACCTGACTGATCAGATACCTTGCATCCTCTTTATCAAAAGATTCCAGTGGATACAGACCTTTTCGATACCTAGAAAGACCTACAGGTACGATTGAAACACTCTGCAGTACAGGCGCATATTCCGACAGTTTTTCCAGACTGTATTCCAGTTCATCCCTGTCATTAATCCCCTTGCAGAGCACAATCTGCCCGTTCATGGTCACATCACCTTTATAAAGCCTGTCAACTTTTGCAAGGGCATCTCCGGCAAATCGATTATGGAGCATTTTACAGCGAAGCTTAGGATTCATAGTCTGAAACGATACATTGATCGGGGAAAGATGAAACTTGATAATACGATCCAGATCATAGTCACTCATATTGGTAAGGGTAACATAGTTTCCCTGCAGGAATGACAGTCTGGAATCGTCATCTTTAAAATATAAAGTTTCTCTCATACCGGGCGGCATCTGGTCTATAAAACAGAAAATACAGTGATTGGAACAGGAGCGGTACTCATCCATAAGACTGTTCTCAAACTCCACGCCAAGATCATCTTCATATTCCTTTTCTACTTCCAGTTCCCATTCCTCGCCATTCTTCTTTCGGATAAGGAGCGTAACAAATTCGTCATTCATCAAATAACGATAATCAAACACATCCTCTACCGGCTGGCCGTTAATGGAAAGCAACGCATCTCCCGGTTCCAGTTCCAGTTCTTCTCCGATACTGTCCGGAAGAACCCTGGATATTATGTGTAAATTTTTTTTCATGAATTTTACTCCATTGGAATGTAACCGGAAATTGTGTGTGGGATAAACTTTTCCGGCACATTTTGTTTCTCGATCATTCAGGAGCCGCTGATTTATTTACTGTGCAGGCACAGTAACTTTCTGACATTTACTCCTGATATCATATGACAGTAATTCCGGGCAAAATATACCTGCGCCCAGAATCCACTATCTTTTATATCATAACAATTGTAAAAGAAAAAATCAATAAATTCCTTGACGTATTTTAGGGCAAATGTTATATATTATATTGAAATCTATTTTTTGAGTATAAAATCACTACTTAGGAGGAGTATTATGCCAAACATAGAATTGTTGGAAAAATCCATGCCGGTTGCACCTATCCGTATTGCAGCTCTTGGATGCAGAGAACTTGCAGAAGAAGTTGACAGAAAACTTGTTAAATTCCGTAAAGAGCTGGTTGAACGCAAACAGCTCAGTGTTATTCCTCAGGGATACAGCGAAGAATCATTTATTGTAGAATGTGAATGCCCCCGTTTCGGAACCGGTGAAGGTAAAGGTTATATTAAAGAATCCGTTCGTGGCACTGACCTTTATATTATGGTTGATGTGACCAATTACAGTGAATCTTATACTGTATGCGGACACGAGAACCATATGTCTCCTGACAACCATTTTCAGGATCTTAAACGAATTATTTCCGCTGCAACAGGCAAGGCACACCGTATCAATGTAATTATGCCGTTCCTTTATGAAGGCCGCCAGCACAGACGTACTAAAAGAGAATCTCTGGACTGTGCACTGGCACTGAAGGAATTAAGCGATATGGGAGTTTCCAATATCATTACCTTTGATGCCCATGATCCACGTGTCCAGAACTCTATTCCGCTGAATGGTTTTGATAACTTTTTCCCTACTTATCAGTTTTTAAAAGCTCTGATCAAGAGTGTGCCGGATCTTCGTGTTGACAATGACCATCTGATGATCATCAGCCCTGATGAAGGTGCCATGTCAAGAGCTGTATATTTCTCCAACATCCTTGGAGTAGATATGGGTATGTTCTACAAACGTCGTGATTACTCTACAATCGTCAATGGAAAGAATCCTATTGTTGCACATGAATTCCTCGGAGATTCCGTAGAAGGCAAAGATGTTGTAGTTATCGATGACATGATTTCCTCCGGCGGAAGTATGCTGGATGTTGCCAAACAGTTAAAGGAACGCAACGCAAAGAGAGTATTTGTATGCACTACCTACGGTCTGTTCACAGACGGTCTGGATAAATTTGATGAATATTACGAGAAAGGCTGGCTTGACAGAGTGATCACAACCAACCTGAATTACCGCATTCCGGAACTTCTCGAAAGACCATATTATGTAGAAGCAAATATGAGTAAATATCTTGCGAGCATCATTGATATCATCAATCATGATGTTTCCGTTGAGAAGGTTCGTTCCAGCAACGAAAAGATCATGTCTCTTATGGAAAAAGTAAATTCCAGATAGTTTTTCCGGCAGATGAATACGAAAAGGGGAGCTGTTAACTAGCTCCCCCTCTTTCGTATTGTACAGTTAATCTGCAAATTCAGGATTACTCACTTCGCACTGTTGTGCTTATAACAATTTCAGGTTTTATGAACGTATGCCAAGAAAAGCCCCAAGATTTCCCCTTTTTCCATGGGAAGCCCTGTGAGAAAAGAGAAACTCAGGATTACAGCAGGTACAGAGATTTGGCATGGAAATGTTTTCTTCCGGGATTCCCGCTTCCAGAAAAATAATCTTGTTTGCCATCCACAGGTTTAACTGATATTTTCCGTTTTCTTTTCTGTAAAACAGCTTGTTCCGGTATTTCTTATCAAAAACCTTTTCAAATTCTTCAATCACATCTTCGCTGACTTCATAACACTCCTGACAGATAGACGGTCCGATAGCCACTTTCAGATCTTTCGGATTACTTCCATACTCTTCAGACATCTTTTCTATGGTAACTGCACCGATTTTCTGAACCGTACCTCTCCATCCCGAATGAGACAGTCCGATCGCGTGATTCGTCGGATCAGCAAAATACAGTGGAACGCAATCCGCATAAAAGGTTGCAAGAACCAGCCCCGGAACATTTGTGATCATTCCATCTGTATCTGTATAATCACGCGGGATCACAATTCCCTTTCCGCGGTCTTTCTCTGTTACTTTCCGCACATTGTTGGTATGAGTCTGATCAGATGTAACGATGCTGTTCATATCAAATCCCATAGCATCAGAAATCCTTCTGTAATTTTCTTTCACGCAGGACTCCTCATCACCTCTTGTAAAACTCAGGTTCATAGAACTGTAGATTCCTCTGCTCACTCCGCCAAAGCGGGTGCTGAATCCATGAACAAGCCAGTTCATTTCTTCATATGCGGGATATGTAAGAAATGTAACATCTTTATTGTTTTTTACATTCATCTTTGGAATCTGTTCACTGTTCCATTTTATCTTCATATTTCATTATTCCCTTCCTGCTGTATGGCAGATTATTCATCAAAGCAGTTTCTATAATTATTAGAGGATTGCAATATATTCAAACGCATTCTTAACCCAGTGTATTTCATCCCCGTCAATTCCTGCCACATCGAAACGGCATGGGATATCCACATTGTGATATTCCACTGTAAGAAAATACCTTGCCACCTTACATATGGTTTTCTGTTTAGCAGGATTTACTGCAGCCAGCGAATAACCGGAACTATTGTCTTTCCTGTATTTTACCTCAACAAAAACAAGATATTCTCCATCTCTGGCAATCAGATCGATTTCTCCAAATCTGCATCTGTAATTATATCTCAGAATAAATAATCCCTGCTGTTTCAGATAATCAGCAGCTTTTCGTTCGTAACAGCTTCCGGTAGACCGGGTATTTTTATGCAAATTCTTCCATCCATCTCTTTTTATATTATATGTAGGCATCTTTTGTTGTTACTGTGCATCACTCAGTGTATTGCTGTGTACTGAAGGATAGTAACCCTTTTGCGACTGTTTATATGAAATGTGTAATAAAGGTCTTTCTGTGGATCGGGGTTTCTCCGTATTTTTTCAGTGCCGCAATATGATCGGCAGAACCATATCCCTTATTTGATGCAAAGCCATATTCCGGGAACACTTTATCATATTCTTCCATCATTCTGTCCCTTGTCACTTTTGCAACAATACTTGCTGCTGCAATGGAAACACTCTTTGCATCTCCCTTAATAATGGGAACCTGCGGAATGGTGATCTGAGGAATCGTGACTGCATCATTGAGAAGAAGCTGAGGAACCACTTCCAGTTTACTTACCGCCTCCCGCATTGCCTCATAAGTAGCCTGAAGGATATTGATCTCATCAATACGCTCCGGGCTACGCATACCGATTCCTACTGAAACCGCTTCCCTCATAATCACATCATACAGTTCTTCTCTTTTGGAAGCACTGAGTTTCTTGGAATCGTTCAGATAAAGGATCCGGCTGTCCTGTGGCAGAATTACTGCACATGCCACAACCGGGCCTGCAAGGGGGCCTCTTCCCACTTCATCAATTCCGCATAAATAACCAAGATGTTCATATTTATGCTCATATACCTTCATATTTTCAATACGCTGCTTCTCCGCTTCCAGAGCTGCTTCCTTTTTGCGGCACTGTGCGATCAGCTTTTGCACACCACTTCTTGTATCTTCCTTATAAATTTCATATAAAGCCGGGTAGCTGCTCATATCTGCTGCAGCAAACTCGGCTTTAATCTCAGCTATTGTTTTCATAATGGCGCCCACTCCAATGTGATCCGCCCCATTTTTCCAGAACGGAAATCATCAAACAGTATCAGCGAAGCTTTGGCATAATCCAGCTCTTCCTGCTTTTTCAGACACCCTCTGGCTCTGGCAATCGCCTCCAGAACTTCCACAGAAGTTCCCTCCTCTGTGATCTGATATCTCTCTGCCAGAATCCCTTTATAATTTTCGCGCAGATAATCAATCAGCCAGAGTGCCAGTTCCTCCATATTCAGAATGTCATCTTTGATAGAACCTACACATGCCAGACGGATTCCCACCTGCTGGTCTTCAAATTTCGGCCACAAAATACCAGGAGTGTCCAAAAGTTCTACTCCCTTATTCAGACGGATCCACTGTTTTCCTTTCGTAACTCCCGGCTTGTTTCCGGTCTTTGCACAGGCCCGTCCTGCAAAGGTATTGATAAATGTAGATTTTCCTACATTCGGGATTCCCACTACCATAGCGCGGATCGGACGGTTTTTAATACCGCGGCGTCTGTCTCTTTCTATCTTTTCCTTACATGCTTCCTGGATCACATTATTGATTGCTTTCATTCCGGAACCATTTCTGGAATCTACTTTTACAACATAAAATCCCTTTGCCTGAAAATAAGTTTTCCAGGCTTCATTCTGGCGCTCGTCAGCCAGATCTGATTTATTAAGAAGAATCAGTCTGGATTTATTTTTTCCCAGTTCATCGATATCCGGGTTTCTGCTCGAAAGAGGTACGCGGGCATCCACAAGTTCAATGATCAGATCGATCAGCTTAATGTCCTCCTGCATCTGTCTCTTTGCCTTGGTCATATGACCAGGGTACCACTGTACGTTCATATACACCTAACCTTTCAAAAATCCAAATTTATCTTTCGGGGAAATGACAAACCATACCTTTCCCACAATATATTTCTTATTGATATTTCCGATATCACCATACCGGCTGTCCTCACTGTTATTTCTGTTATCGCCAAGTACAAAATACTCACCGCTTTCCAGAGACACTCCGTCGGATGCCAATCCCGCATTACTGATTTCAGGAAAATTCTTATTTTCATTATATACTTCTCCGTTGATCAATACTGCTCCGTTGGATATCTGTACAGTCTCACCGGGCAGACCGATCACGCGGCCGATATGCAGAGCCGCATCATCACTTCCACTGGTTTTATATACAATGATATCTCCCCGTTCAGGTGAGGATACTTTATAAACAGCCCTGTTTACAAAAAAGCGTTCTCCAACCTGCAGTGTGGGCTCCATGGTACTCTCCTGTACAGTCACTGATTGAAACAGCGCAATTCCCGCCAGAATGCCAAAAATGAGCACTACCGCTATCTGAAATATCCAGTTAAGGATTCCCCGGACTTTTTTATCTTCAAGTTTTATTTCCAGCATATCTCTGGTCTCTTTCAGTGCCGGACTATCTTTCCATTTTCTGATATTCATCCAAATCTCCTGACAGATGGAAAAAGAGGGACAATACACAAGTTATTGTCCCTTCTTCTGCTAATTCATGAAATTATTTAACAAGCTCTTTAACCTTAGCTGCTTTACCTACACGATCTCTTAAGTAGTTCAGTTTCGCACGACGTACTTTACCACGACGGATAACTTCTACTTTTACTACATGTGGGGAATGAAGCGGCCATGTTTTCTCAACGCCTACTCCGTTAGAGCTCTTTCTTACAGTAAATGTAGCTCTGTTGCTTCCGCCCTGTTTCTTGAGAACTGTTCCTTCAAAAACCTGAACACGTTCACGGTTTCCTTCTTTGATCAGTGCGTGTACTCTTACAGTATCACCTGTGTTGAATGCCGGTACTTCAGCTTTTAACTGAGCTGCTTCGATGTTTTTGATAATTTCGTTCATTGTATTTTTCTCCTATTCTTATATGGATGTTCTTAATACATATCCTGTAACAGAGGACCATCTTTTTTCACAACAGTTGTGATTATACTATATAGCCTGATGTATTGCAATACTTTTTGCAAATTTTTTACCAGCAGATTACTTCACATCCTGTTTCCGTAACCAGAACAGTTACTTCCCACTGGGCTGAAGGAAGTCCGTCCTCTGTACGGACTGTCCACTCGTCAATCTCATCCGTATAAATTTCATCGCTTCCCATATTTACCATCGGCTCTATGGTAAACATCATACCCGGAACCATCAGGACACCTGTATTCTCTTCAGAAACAAAGCTTACCCATGGATCTTCATGGAACTCAACTCCCACACCATGTCCACCGATTTCTCTGACTACAGAATATCCGTTTTCTACTGCATGTTTATGAACTGCACTTCCCATATTTCCGATCGGAGTCCATGGTTTCACCTGGGAAATACCAATCTCAACACATTCTTTTGTGACCTTGACAAGTTTTTCTTTCTCCGGACTCACTTTACCGATGCAGAACATTCTGGACGAGTCAGAATAATAACCATTATATATTGTAGATACATCAACATTGATAATATCTCCCTCTTTCAGAATCTGCTCTTCATCCGGGATTCCATGGCATACCACTTCATTTACAGAAGTACACACGCTCTTTGGAAATCCTTCGTAATTTAACGGTGCCGGGATTCCCCCATGCCGTACAGTCTCTTCATGTACCCATCTGTCAATCTCTTCAGTGGATACACCTGGTTTAATATGCTCTTCCACATAATCAAGAACTGCGATATTGATTTTGCAGCTTTCTTTTATTTTCGCGATCTGTTCGGGTGTTTTGATCAGATCATGATCGATCACTGCATATCCTTTCTGCTTCATTATTTCCATTTTTTCATCAAATGCCTCATGGCATTTTTTATATTTTTTTCCGCTTCCACACCAGCATGGATCGTTTCTTCCAATTTTCAAAGACATGATAATTCCTCTTTCTTTTTTCTTATGTAGGGTACAGCGCATCATCACCATTACAGGAAACTGTGTACTGTTTTATCATACCACATTTTCTCTCGGAAATGTGAACTGTTATTGGTAAAATTACTCGTTATCTTTCGTGAATTGTAAGAAAAAGCATCTGCATCAAAACATTTTTCAAACACACTCCGGAATTGAAAAATCCGGCAGTTTAATTGCTGCCGGATTTTTCAGAATCAGAAGTCTTATCTGTATTCATAATCTGATTAAGTTCATTTATCATCTCATCATCTTTCAAACGAAACTTTACTTCCACTCGTCTGGATGCATCCTTATCTACATTCCCATCGGAATCCAGAACCGGATTGGCTGAGCCATGACCATTTACGGTCAGATAATTCTGAAGTTCTGAAATCTCATCAGAACTCAGGAAGTTCTCCCTGATTTCCGTCAGATACTGTGCAACTGCGAGAGAACGTTTCTGAGAAAGCTCCAGATTGTAATCATAGTCTCCGTCTGTGTCTGTATAACCGTCAATGATGATCTCAGCCAGATACTTCTTATAATCTTTCTGAAGAAGCACCTTACAGTAAATCGGAAGGATATCTGCAAGTTCCTGTTTGCCCTCATCTGTCAGTTCTGACTTATCATAGTCAAATAATACATTTGCATTGAGGGTAAGAGCACCTGTCTGAGCATCAATATCAACACTTACATTGTTTTTGGAAAACTCCTTCTGCAATGCTTCAATAACATCTGCCTTGACACCGATGATATTATCAATTTTCTTTTGCTGTGTGGCAAGAAGAGATGTTTTTTCATCAAGGCTGGCCTGCTGTTCCTTTAACTGTGCTGCCAGTTCTGCAAGAAGCTTTTTCTGCTTGTCAAGCTGTTCATCCTGGGAACTCAGCTTGCTGTTTTTCTCGTCCAGCTCACTCTGCTGTGCCAGAATTTCCGCTGTATACTGCTCCTGAAGAGCTATCTTGTCATCTCTCTCCTTAATACTCTCATTATAACTTTTCTGAGCCTGAAAAAGAGTCACACACATAATCAGTATAAAAAGGAGCAGCACACCGGCCATCATATCAGAATAAGACCGCCAGACATTAAATCCGCTCTCTTCTGATTTCTTTCTTTTGCGCATATTTCTCTCCTTTTCTTATTTGAATAAGCTGAATTTACCTTTCTGGTTTTTGGAAATATTCTTCATATTTTTGTTCATCTCCTCCAGAAGTGCTTCCTGACGCTCGCTCTGTTCCTCCAGAAGTTTGCGTACTTCCTCCACAGATTCTTTCTGTGCCGCACTCTGAGCTGATTTTCCGCCTGAGAGATAAATATTGTTGTCTTCTTTCTGAACAGAAATATCTGCAAAGAGTCTGCGTACCTCTTCCATTGTCTCGTAAGTCATCTTCTGATAAGATACAAAGTCTTTCATCTTTACATCCAACTGTTCTACCAGTTTACGGTTAGCCTCAAGCACATCTTTTCCTGCCTGATTTGCAGCCGAAACCTTTTCCATTCCCTGCGCGGCAGCTTCCACATATTTCTGCATTGTCTGATTGCAGGCAACCCAGAATTTGGCAGAAGATTTCTCGGATTCATGCAGATAATCCGCAATGCGCTGATAATCCTGCTGCTGAAGCTTCTGGATTTCCTGATTATCCTGTGTGATTCTTGTTGCCGTAGACATATAACGGCCCTGAACCTGTCCCAGTTCATTTACAAGGTCTTTCATAGCTTCGCTCTGTTTTGCATATGAGGTATTCAGCTGATTACTCATCGTCTGATAGAGCCTTGTAGTATAATCAATATTTTCTTTCTGCGCTTCCTTCAGCTGTACAAGAGCTTCATTGAAATCTGTGAACTGCATTTTAAATGAACCGTTCATCTCCCGCAAAAAAGTACGCAGGATATCCTGAACCACATCCTCCTGACATTTTGTTACAGATTCTGTCAGAATCTCCAGAGATTCTGTCATCTTCTGGAAAGTAGGATTGATTGCTTTCTCAAAACTCTCTGCCATCTGTGAGGTAAGCTGCTCTGCCATCTGTTTCATGGCTTTTGTCTGAACCTTCTGACTTGCAAGCATCAGGTTTCTTGACTCGCTCTCAGCCGCCGGAAGTACATAAAGATGAAATCTCTCCAGAAATCCCTGAAGCTTCGCATCCATTCCGGAATAAACGCTTTTCATTCCGGAACTGTAGATCAGTGCAAATGCAATTCCATAGATAGAAGTAAGGAATGCTACTTTGATACCATCTACCAGGGCAGATACAGAGGTAGTCATTGTCTCATAGCTGGATGGCTCAAAACTCTTAAGCCCCCATACCAGACCAATAAAAGTACCAAGAATACCAAGGCTGGTAAAAATATCCGGTGCCATTTCCAGAATCTTCTTATGTACATGAAGATCAATCTCGTCCTCATTTATGTAATCTTCAACATCTCCGATTCCTTCCTGGTTTTTCTCCATGGCATCTACAAAGCTGTCCATTCTGTCATCCAGATATTTATGTTCAAACATCCCCTTCAAGCAGGAAAGATCTTCGCTTTTGGCTTTTCCGGGTATTTTGAATATACTGGAAAGCTCCTGCGTTCCTCTTGCAAGAGCCTCTCCAATGCTGTCTACCCGAAACATACCGCCAAACAGTCCGGCCAGATAGATCACAGCCATAACAGCGAGGAATGCAAAGTTATAAATCATCGTGCCTGATGAACCATTCCCGGTCAGCAGCGTCATGGCAACACATCCGCCAAGCACCACCAGAAAAAGAACCGTATTCATAATTTTTTTGCCCATAATACACCTCCTGTGATTATTTGCAGATTCTGCACAAAATTACAGACAATTTCCTTTTTCGTATATCATATCACAACGTCATATCTGTCACAAGTAAAAATATAGTTACTGTTCACAGTAACGTAGTCAAAATTCATTCCAGATTGCCTGCTGCAATGGAATTTTGGCTTGTATGTCTCGGGATAGTGATGTATAAACAGTAACAAAATATATTAAAAGTCCGGCAGAAAAGCTGTACTCAAAGAACAGTTTTCCACCGGATTATTTTACAGAATTGTTATATTTCAGAATAAACTTTATCTTCTTCCAGAAATCTGGCTTTTCCATCTTTTACTTCAAGCAGATTGATACTGCAGTTTGGAGGCACACATCCATGCCAGAAATGTTCCGGATCCTGATAAACATTCTGAAGCAGTGCACGAACTGCACATCCATGAGAAGAAACAAGAATTGTTTTGTCTGCCAGAGCAGGATCTGTCGTTTTCTCCACCCAGAATTCTCTGGTGCGTTTCAGGATATCAGAAATGTTTTCGCCGTTTTGAGGACGTTCAAATTTCTGTGGCTCTTCAAAGAAAATTTCCATTTCATGGCTGATGATCTTCCCTTGTTCATCCTTAAACCGGCTTCCTTCAAGAACTCCGAAATCAATTTCCTGGATTCTTTTATCCTCAATAACAGGAATCTGCCTGTTTCCCAGCACATAATGTGCTGTCTGTCTCGCTCTTGCCAGAGGACTGGTAAAACAGATATCAAACGGAACATCTTTTAATGCTTCTCCTGTTCTTTTCGCCAGTTCAATTCCTTCCGGTGCAAGGGGAATATCCATTGCCCCCTGCACTTTTTTCAGTTTATTCCACTGAGTTATCCCATGTCTTAATACATAAATCAGCATTAACTTCTCAACTCGATTCCAAGATCTGTCAGGCCATTCAGGATTTTCTTCATTGCAGCTGTAATCTCGCTCTCTTCCAGAGTCTTGTCATGGTGACGGAATACCAGAGAATAAGCCATGGATTTATATCCTCCTTTAATCTGGTTTCCTTCATAAATGTCAAATAACTGATAACTCTCCAGAATCTTTCCGCCTCTCTGAGTCAGAATATGTTCAATCTGTCCTGCAAGAACGGTTTTCGGAACGACCATACTTAAATCGCGGGTTACTGCAGGATATTTTGCAATTCCTGTGTATTTATGGTTGAAGCTTGCAAATTCAAGAACCGTAAGGATATCAATCACTGCCACATATGCCTTATCACCGATTCCATAAGTATCTGCAACCAGAGGATGAACCTCTCCCAGATAGCCCACAACCTTACCATCATAAACCATATTTGCCTGTCTTCCGGGATGAAGGTAAGTTTTTCCGCTGTTTGGATCATAATCTACTTTATCTCTCATTCCTACTTTCTCAAAGAACTCTTCACATACACCTTTCATGTCAAAGAAATCGCCGTTTCCATACATACCAAGTGTAAAGTGCATACGCTCATCCGGAAGTTCTGTAAGAGGAAGTGCTTTCGGACGATATACATTACCAAGTTCATAGAGACGTACATCTTTATTTCTTCTGTTATAGTTCGTAGCCAGAGAACTGAGCATACCGTTTAAAGTAGTTGTTCTCATGACACTGTAGTCTTCTCCCAGAGGATTGCTGATCACGATTCCCTGACGGAGCTTACTGTCAGCCGGAAGTCTTAATTTGTCAAATACCTTCGGACTTTCGAAAGAATAGGTCATTCCTTCAGAGAAACCACAATATTCCGCAATATCACGTGCCACTGCTTCAATACGAAGTTTAAACGGAAGCTTACCTGTTGTAGCTTCACCTGTAGGCAGAGTAGTAGGAATCTTATCATATCCGAAAAATCTTGCAACTTCTTCTGCAACATCAGCTACATAATGGATATCCTGACGGAAAGTAGGAGCTACGATCTCATTTGTTTTTTCGTCATAGGTCAGTTCTACTTTTGCCAAATAAGCAAGCATTTCTTCCGGTGTCAGGTCAGTTCCAAGAAGAGCATTAATCTTCTCCGGTTTGAAAGGAACTCTGGATGGTTCTCTTACTTCATTGCAGATATCTACCATTCCACCTACGACTTCACCTGCCCCAAGTTCCTCCATCAGCTGGCATGCTCTGTCGATAGCTGCCTGCGCATTGTTCGGGTCAAGACCCTTTTCGAATTTACCGGAAGCATCTGTTCTCAGACCGATTCTCTTGGAAGAAAGGCGGATATTTGTTCCATCAAAACATGCAGCCTCGAAAAGAACAGTTTTTACATCGTCTGTGATCATAGAATTCTCTCCACCCATGATACCGGCAATACCAACTGCTTTCTCACCGTCACAAATCATCAGTACCTGATCATCCATGGTACGTTCCTGTCCATCCAGCGTTACAAATTTCTCATCATTCTCTGCACGACGTACAACGATTTCTTTTCCTGCAATCCTGTCCAGATCATATGCGTGCATTGGCTGACCAAATTCTTCCATTACATAGTTTGTAATATCTACCAGATTATTGATCGGACGGATTCCATTGGAAGCCAGACATCTCTGCATCCATTTCGGAGATGGTCCGATCTTAACATTCTTTACGACTCTTGCGCAGTAACGTGGACAAAGTTTCGGATCTTCTACCGTTACTTTTACATAGTCAGAAGCTTTTTCATCATTTCCCTTACACTCTACAACAGGAGGACAGAATTTCTCATTAAACGTAGCTGCCGCTTCTCTTGCAATTCCCAGTACGCCGTAGCAGTCAACACGATTGGATGTGATTTCATATTCAAAGACAACATCATCCAGGCCCAGTGCCTTGATCGCACTCTCGCCTACAACAGCGTCTTCAGGGAAAATATAGATTCCGTATTCCGGTGCTTCCGGATACATTTCTCTTGTGCTTCCCAGCTCTTCGATGGAACACATCATACCATAGGAATCGATTCCGCGAAGTTTTCCTTTTTTGATTTCAATTCCACCCGGTGTTTTCTTTCCGTCATGTCCACCGGCAACACGTCCGCCGTCAAGAACAACAGGAACCTTATCTCCCTCTTTTACATTAGGAGCGCCTGTAACAATCTGTACAGTCTCTGTTCCGATATTCACCTGGCAGATGATCAGTTTATCTGCATCCGGATGTTTCTCAATTTTTTCAATCTGACCGATCACGATCTTATCCAGATCTGCGTCCAGTTTTTCAAAGCCTTCCACTTTTGTTCCTGTCAGTGTCATGGCATCTGTATATTTCTGTGCTGTCACATCAAGATCCGGCACATACATTTTAATCCAAGATAATGAAGTATTCATTTTGTTAATCCTCTTTCTATATTATAGCTCAGACTTATAGCAGCTTTCCCGGACAGAAATTTCCTCTTGGCTGCATAGCTCTGTTGTTTCAGACAGTCATTTCATCAGAACTGTTTCAGGAAACGGATATCATTCTCATAGAGCAGTCTCATGTCATCAATCTCATATTTCAGAAGTGCAATACGTTCAAGACCTACGCCAAATGCGAATCCTGTGTATTCTTCCGGATCAATTCCGCACATGCTTAATACATTCGGATGAACCATACCGCAGCCAAGGATTTCAATCCAGCCGGAACCTTTACAGAAACGGCAGCCTTTACCACCACACTTGAAACAGGATACATCCACCTCTGCGCTTGGCTCTGTGAACGGGAAGTGATGTGGTCTGAACTTAGTTTTTGTCTCAGGTCCGAATAATTCCTGTGCAAACTCCTGCAAAGTTCCCTTAAGATCTGCAAAAGTGATGTTCTTGTCAATAACAAGACCTTCGATCTGATGGAAAGAAGGAGAATGTGTTGCATCTACTTCATCTGAACGGAATACACGACCAGGTGCGATCATACGGATCGGCAGCTTTCCTTTCTCCATAGTACGTGCCTGAACCGGTGAAGTCTGGGAACGAAGAAGGATAGAATCGTTGATAAAGAAAGTATCCTGTTCATCACGTGCCGGATGATTTTCCGGAATATTCAGTTTAGTAAAGTTGTAATCCGCATACTCTACCTCCGGTCCCTCTACTACTTCATAACCCATACCAATAAAGATACGTTCTACTTCTTCCAGGGCGATGGTGTTCGGGTGACGGTGACCGATTTTAGCTTTCTTTGCAGGTAAAGTCACGTCAATCACTTCCTGTTTCATCTTCTCTTCACGTGCTGCTTCTTCCAGTTTCTGTTTAGATTCATCAAGAAGTGCTTCTATCTTGCTTCTTGTTTCGTTTACAAGCTGTCCAACCTTCGGGCGCTCTTCCGGTGCAACATCTTTCATACTCTTTAAAATTGCAGTCAATTCACCTTTTTTACCAAGGTATGCCACACGTACTTCGTTCAGTTTTTCCAGACCTTCGGATTCACTGATCCGTTTTCCGGCTGCTTCAGCCAGTTCCTGAAGTCTTTCTTTCATATCCATGTTCTCTTTCTCCTTTATGTCATAATGTCAGAGAAGAAAAATCGTTACTGAGAACAGAATGAACAGTAACGTAAAATCTGACTCTGACTTGATAGCCACAAATCGCTCCGTTGCAAAAGCAGTTCTCGCAATTCATGTTATAATAGCAGAATTGGCAAACAAAAAACTCCGTCCCACTAAAGGGACGGAGTAAAATATCCGCGGTACCACCCTGCTTCCTGCATTTTCTACAGGCTCTCGGTCTGCTTAACGCGCAGTAACGTCATTTCCTACTCAGTAAATACTGTCATTCAGAAACGCGGCTCCGGTGGGAAATTCAGGAAATATCTGAACCTGAGGCAGCTTCCAGCCGATGGCTTCCTCTCTCTGACGGAAAATAAATCCCTGTAAACACCTTCTAAGCTTTTCATGATTATCAACACTAGTAATCATGCCACAGACGTCAAAATCTGTCAAGTACCATTTACATTATTTATTTTTAAGATATTCATCGATACCTTTGGCACCAGCTTTACCTGCACCCATGGCAAGGATAACAGTAGCTGCACCTGTAACAGCATCACCGCCGGCATATACACCATCTTTAGATGTCTTACCTGTTTCTTCTTCGGCAATGATACATCTTCTCTTATTGACTTCAAGACCTTTTGTTGTAGAAGAAATAAGAGGATTCGGGGAAGTACCAAGAGACATGATAACTGTATCTACATCCATGTCATATTCAGATCCCGGAATTTCAACCGGACGACGTCTTCCGGAAGCATCCGGCTCACCAAGTTCCATCTTGACAACCTTCATACCTTTTACATGACCGTTCTCATCTACAAGGATTTCCTTCGGGTTAGTAAGAAGATCAAAGATGATTCCCTCTTCTTTTGCGTGATGAACTTCCTCTGCTCGTGCAGGAAGCTCTGCTTCACTTCTTCTGTATACGATATGTACTTCAGCACCAAGTCTTAAAGCTGTTCTGGCAGCATCCATAGCAACATTACCACCGCCTACAACTGCTACTTTCTTTCCTGCTGCGATCGGTGTATCATAAGAATCATCAAAAGCTTTCATCAGGTTGCTTCTTGTAAGATATTCGTTGGCAGAGAATACACCGCTTGCATTCTCACCCGGGATACCCATGAACATTGGAAGTCCGGCACCTGATCCGATAAATACAGCTTCAAATCCTTCGTCCTCGATCAGCTGATCGATTGTTGTGGATTTACCGATAACAACATTAGTCTCGAATTTAACACCTAATTCTTTAACTTTTTCAATTTCTTTCTTAACAACTTTCTGTTTCGGAAGACGGAACTCCGGAATACCGTAAACAAGAACACCGCCAAGTTCATGAAGAGCTTCAAATACAGTTACATCATAACCAGCTTTTGCAAGATCACCTGCACAGGTAAGTCCGGAAGGACCGGAACCGATTACTGCAACTTTATGTCCGTTCTTAACTTCTGCTCCAACAGGTTTGATATCATGTTCCAGAGCATAGTCAGCAACAAATCTCTCCAGCTTACCGATAGAAACAGCTTCACCTTTGACTCCGCGGATACATTTACCCTCACACTGGGATTCCTGAGGACATACACGTCCACAGATAGCCGGAAGTGCGGAGGATAATCCGATCACTTTGTATGCTTCTTCGATCTTTCCCTCTTTAATCTCTTCAATAAATCCAGGAATATTAATGGATACAGGACAGCCTTCCACACATTTCGGTTTCTTACAGCCTAAGCATCTCTGTGCTTCTTCCATTGCTTCTTCCTGATTGTATCCAAGACAAACTTCTTCAAAGTTTGTTGCACGCACCTTTGGATCCTGTTCTCTTACAGGAACTTTCTTTAACATCTTTGCATCTGCCATTACTTGTCACCTCCACAATGTCCACATCCGCCATGATGGGTATCACCTTCCTGAAGTTTCAGTAATGCACGTCCCTCTTCAGTCTTATACATCTGGCTTCTCTTCATAGCCTGGTCGAAATCAACGAGATGTCCGTCGAATTCCGGTCCGTCTACACATGCAAACTTAATCTCATCGCCAACCTGAAGACGGCATGCGCCACACATACCTGTTCCGTCAACCATGATCGGGTTCATGCTGACAATTGTATGAATGCCAAGCTTCTTGGTAAGAAGACAGACAAATTTCATCATGATCATCGGTCCGATCGCTACACAGACATCGTAATGTTTGCCTTCATTTGTTACCAGATCCTCAAGAGTCTTGGTAACCATACCTGCACGGCCATAGGAACCGTCATCTGTAGTAACATAAAGATTGGAAACTTCTCCCAGTTCTTTCTCAAGGATAACCATATCCTTAGTTTTTGCACCAAGAATAACATCTGCTGTGATTCCATGTTCATGGAGCCATTTTACCTGTGGGTAAACAGGGGCTGTACCAACACCGCCGGCAACAAATACCATTTTCTTTTTCTTTAATTCTTCGATATCTTCCTCAACAAATTCAGAAGGACATCCAAGAGGTCCTACGAAATCGCGGAATGCATCTCCTGCTTTTAATTCTGCCATCTTGATGGTAGATACACCAATCTCCTGGAATACGATTGTGATCGTACCTTCTTCACGATCATAATCACAGATAGTAAGAGGGATTCTCTCACCCTTCTCATCTAACTTAACGATAATAAATTGTCCTGGCTGACAATGGCTTGCAACACGCGGTGCGTGTACAACCATAAGATGGATCTTAGCTGCCAGTGTTTCAGCTTTTAAAATCTTATACATGGTTTTCCTCCTCGCAAATAATAAACCTCTATTAATAATACGCCAAAATCTGACATATGGCAAGGGTTGATTTGTAGCATATATAAGATTTTTTTCACTTTTAACACTCTTTTTCTATCATTTCATATAATTTTGCCAACGCTTCCTTAATACCGCCAACCTCATCGATCAGCCCTTCTTTTACTGCCTCTTTTCCTTCCAGCATGGTTCCTACATCTTTTACCAGCTGAGAAGTATCAAGCATCAGCTCTTCCAGACGTTTCTGAGATGCTCTGGAGTGTTCGGAAATAAATGTAGTGATACGGTCCTGAATTTTCTCCATATTCCGGTAAGTCTGAGCCACTCCGATAAACATACCATTGGAACGTACCGGATGGATCACCATCGTAGCACTTGGTACTGCGAAAGAATAGTCCGCAGATACGGCCATCGGAACTCCGATAGAATGTCCGCCGCCCAGAACCAGTGACACTGTTGGTATACTTAATGAGGCAATCATCTCTGCAATGGCAAGCCCAGCCTCCACATCTCCTCCCACTGTGTTTAAAAGGATCAGCAAGCCTTCTATTTCTTCATCATCCTCAATGATGGCAAGCTTTGGAAGTACATGCTCATATTTTGTAGTTTTGGAATGGGAGGGTGCAGACTCATGACCTTCCACCTCACCAATGATGGTCAGAAGCTCTACCTTGTGTTTTCGGGAATTGCTGTTTAAAACCACCTGTCCCATATCTTTGATCTGCTCATTGGTACTTTCCTGAACTTTATTTTCTGACTCCTGTGTCTCACAGTTTTGCAGCTTCATCCCTGTTTCAGACTCTTCTCTTTTTTCTCCATATCTGTTTTCAGACATAAAAATACCTCCATTTTCTCTATGGAGGTATTATGTGTGTTTCTTTTATAAACTATACATGTCCGACAGCAATAACCCAAAACAGGCAGTCTCAATATACCTGCGGTATTTTACTGCTCATCCCAGTTTGTCCAGTAATCTGTGACATCATCGTCATCATCCAGAAGATCCAGAGTTCTCTGAAGATCCTTGAGTGCCTGCTCATCTGTAAGCTCCACATAAGTCTGAGGAATCATGGCAACCTGTGCTTCTGCAATAGGCAGACCTGCTTTTTCCAGAGCTTCGCGAACTGCACTAAAATCATCCGGAGCAGTGAGAATCTCATAACTGTCCTCTTCCTCGCTGAAGTCCTCAGCACCGGCATCCAGAGCAAGCATCATAATCTCGTCTGCATCCATCTCACACTCTTCTTTGTCAATAATGATCTGACCTTTCTGATCAAACATATAGGATACACATCCCTGAGTTCCGATGCTTCCGTTACCCTTTGTAAATGCATTACGTACATTACCTGCTGTACGGTTCTTGTTGTCTGTCAGAGTCTCAACAATGATAGCAACACCGTTCGGACCATATCCTTCATATACAGCTTTCTCGTAGTTGTCTGCGGAATCAGCACCTGCTGCTTTTTTGATACCACGTTCGATTGTATCGTTTGGCATGTTGTTTGCTTTCGCTTTGGCAATTACATCACGAAGTTTGCTGTTGTTATTCGGATCCGGACCGCCTGCTTTGACAGCCATAACCAGCTCACGTCCGATTACTGTAAAAATTTTACCTTTTTTTGCATCGTTTTTCTCTTTCTTATGCTTAATGTTTGCAAATTTTGAATGTCCTGACATCTTTCTTTCTCCTTTTGTTAATTATTTTTATCTGCTGCTGTTTATACAGCAACATTATTATCCCGCTCCACCTTAACCTTGCCAATGGTTTTATTACCAATAGACAAGATCGTAAAGCAGTATCCAATCGCTTTTATGCTTGTATCAACATCCTTATCTGTAGGAATATGTCCCAGAATATTGGTCAGATAACCGTTCAGTGTTTCAAACTCTGTATCCCCAAAATCTGCATCCAACTCTTCTTCCACATCCTCCAGATAAGCAAGCCCGTCAATGATCAGACTGTTATCTTTCTGTGCGCGGATCGTAATTTCATCCTCATCATATTCATCCAGAATATCTCCGACAATCTCCTCCAGAATATCCTCCATGGTAACGATCCCGGCTGTCTGGCCATATTCATCCACAACAATTGCCATATGGATCTTTCTGGCCTGCATAGTATGAAAAAGATCTCCAATCCCCCTTGTTTCAGGAATCAGGGATGCCTGGCGGATAATTCCGGGCAGTTCCTTCAACGGTTTGAACTTCGCCCAGGGATTCTGTGTCATAAACTTAAGCGCATCTTTATAATGGACAATTCCTTTGATATTGTCAATATTCTCCTCATATACCGGATAACGGGAATTCCCCTCTTCCAGCATAGTGTCAATCATGTTCTTGAGCAATATCTCCTCGTCAAAGGCCACCACATTCTTTCTGTGAGTCATGATATCATGGGCTTCTGTCTCATTAAAAGATATGATATTCTGGATCATTTCCGCCTCATTCTCCTGGATGACGCCCTGTTCATGAGCTTCATCTACAATGGAAATGATTTCCTCTTCTGTGACAGACTTTTCTGTACGGTTTATCTCCACACCAAAAGGCACTGCTGCCAGTCTGGCGATCCAGGTGACAGATACAGTAAAAGGCTTTAACAGATTCAGCCAGAAATGTACCAGGTTCAGATACTTATATGCATAAGCTTCAGGATGATAAGTACCAACCCGCCGAAAAGCCAGAATACCGATTGCAGCAAGAAAAATCACGCACAATGCCATTACCAGGATCAGTGCAGGCACATGCTTTATGTATGGATAAAATGCATCCACAGCATATGGGACCATAAAAGTACCAAAACAAATACCACATGCCATTACGATCAGCGGAATTGCATTGACAAACTGCGCCGGTTTGTCGATCAGAGCCATCAGCATCTGTGCTTTTTTATCGCCTTCCTCTGCTTTCTTCTGTGTATCATTCTCACTTATGTTTCTCAGCGCTGCGGCAAACCCGTAAAAGATTCCATTCAGCCACAACAGTAACAGTAAAACAAATAAGCCCCAGAGGGGCATACTACTGCCATCTTCCATTATATTATTCAGTCTCCTCCTTATTGAATATGCGTAATTACTGGTAAAATATATCACTTTCTCCATTAATCGTCAAGATACTGACCGGACAGAGATACCAAAAATTACTGTTCATTTATTGTTCACGCACTACTATCCGAGACATGCAAGCCAAAAAATCGCAATACCGGATCAGATGATATATCCCTTAAAAAGTAAAATCAGAACGTAAGCTCCAGGCTGATCTCAAGTGCATGATTCACCTTATCCAGCATCGCATCATCCAGATGACAGACTTTATCTTTTAATCTTCTTTTATCTATAGTACGAAGCTGTTCCAGCAAAATCACAGAATCTTTTTCAATCCCATAGAGTTCCGCATTGATCTCAATATGTGTAGGAAGCTTAGCCTTGTTCATTTTTGATGTAATAGCAGCACAGATCACTGTAGGGCTGTGCCGGTTACCTACGTTATTCTGAATGATCAGAACCGGCCGGATTCCACCCTGTTCACTCCCCACTACAGGGCGAAGATCAGCATAAAATATATCCCCTCTTTTAATTACCACACAATTCACACTCCGATTCTTTCCGGTTTCAATTTACAACATTGCCATAAGAAGAAACCTTGTTATCAGCCGGATATTTCCTGTCCGGTTAAGATAAAGTATTTCCACCTTTTTCTTGTGTATACATGCGTGGTATATAAAAATCAGTTATCGCTCACTTCGTCTCTATTCAGCAAACAGTAACATTATATTTCTTTCCCGTTTTTAATATAGACTCTCGGCACACGCGGGCTGATATCACAGGCAAACTCATAGGAAAATCTGCCACAGAGATCACCAATCTCCTCAATACCGATAAACTCATCCCCGTCTCTGCCGATCAGTGTTACCTCATCGCCCTTCTTCACATCACCAATCTCAGTCACATCTACCATAAACTGGTCCATACAGACTCTGCCAAGGATCGGAGCCTTTTGTCCATGTATCAGAACCCAGCCTTTATTGGAAAGCTGCCTGGAATAGCCGTCTGCATAGCCCACCGGAACAGTTGCCACACGAAGCTTCCTGTCAGCCACATAAGTACCGCCGTAACTGATCGCTGCTCCGGCAGGAACGTCCTTCACATAAGTCACATGACTCTTAAGTTCCATAACCGGCTCAAGCTTTACAATATCTCTCTCCACCTCAGAAGAAGGATAAATTCCATAAATTGTGATTCCGGCGCGGACAATATTCAGATTTGCTTCCGGCATACGTATGATGCCCGCACTGTTAGAACAGTGATGCAGAGGAATTTCCACTCCTGCCTCTTCTACGCGTCTTGAAAAATCCAGATACCGCTCCAATTGTACCATAGCCGGACTTCTGTCATACTCATCTGCTCTTGCAAAATGAGTAAACATACCCTCAATCTCAAGATTTGGAAGTTCTGAAATTTTTTTAATTTCCTCTACATTTTCCTGTGTATCCGCAAAACCGATCCTGGTCATTCCTGTGTCCAGAGCAATATGAATATGTACAGTTTTTTTCTGCAGAACCGCTTCGTCTGAAAGTTTCCTTGCCTCCTCATATTCGCACACTGCAGGACGGATCTCATAACGGACAAGTTCCGGAAAATATTCATCAAAAACAATTCCAAGGATCAGGATTGGTTTTGTAATCCCGGCTTCTCGCAGATGAATCGCTTCTTCCGCAGTTGCAGCCGCAAATCCCCAGATATAATCATAATCCTCAATGAGATGTGCAACCGGCACCGCGCCATGTCCATAAGCGTCAGCCTTTATGACTGCGATCATCTTTGTCTCTTCTGCAATATTTTTTCTCATTTCCCGGAAATTATGTTCTACTGCATCCAGTGAAATGACTGCTTTTACTCTGCTATCTTTCTTCATAATAATTTTCCTCTGTTATTTTTTCATGTTAATATCTGCAAATTGTTTCACAGATTTACTGCCTCAAAATGAATATTCTATCTTAGTATTTCCGGCAGAAAACAGATGATATCTCCTGCGGTCATCCCTCGCTGCCCTACTGTTTCAGCAGCCAGATCACCTGCCAGCCCATGCACATATACACCAAGTGCAGCCAGCATAACAGGAGAAAATTTCTTTTCTGCTGCCAGATACATACACTGTATACCGGCAAGCACACCGCTTAACACATCTCCACTTCCCGCTGTAGCCATTCCTGCATTACCCGAAATGTTCAAATACATATCTCCAAAAGCATCTGCCACCACAGTACAGGCATCCTTCAGAACGCAAACCGCTCCAGACTCCTTTGCATAATCAGCTGCGGTCTGTGCCAGACAATCCTGGATCTTACCGATTTCTTTTCCGCACAGACGACTCATCTCACCAATATGAGGTGTCAGGATCACATGTTCCCCGATAAAACACTTCCAGTTGTCATGGACTGACAGAAGATTCAGGCCATCTGCATCCAGAATTACTGTTTTTTTACACTCAGCTGCCTTCGCCAGGAACCACTGAGCTCTTTCCCTGCTCTGCGCTCCGGTTCCAAGACCCGGTCCTATCACAAGCACATCACACCAGTCAAGCATTGCCTGGTTTTTTTTCTCATCAAAATCACAGGTGATCATGGCTTCCGGCAACAGTGTCTGCAACGGAATCCTGTTGGCCTCCACGGTCTGAATTCTCACCATTCCCGCAGAGCTTTTCAGAGCAGCTGCTGCACTCAGATATGCAGCTCCGCACATTCCTTCGCTGCCAGCTATAAGAAGAACCTTACCGAAGGTTCCTTTATTTCCATAGGGAACTCTCTCCGGAAGCATTTTCAAATCTTCACGTTCCAGATGATGCATACAGATTTTCTTTCCGGGTATGGAATAGATTCCGATATCCGTAACAACGATCTCACCGCCATACATGCGTCCGGGATAAAAACACAGCCCTCTTTTGCGAAAAGCAAAGGTAACCGTAAGATCTGCCCGGAATGCAATCCCCTTCTCAAATCCGGTATCTGAGTCAATCCCGGATGGAATATCCACAGCTACTTTATACGCAGATGCCCGGTTCATTGTACTGATAAGCTCTGCATATTTTCCCTCTACAGGTCTGCTCAGTCCAACCCCAAAGATGGCATCTACTATAGTAGTATATTCATCCAGATCCAGGTTATGCACCCGGGGCACCTGATAATATTCTGCTGTTTTAAGCTGTCCGGCAGTTTCAGCAGTCATTTTCTCTTCCTTACCCGCAATATAATACCAGGTTCTGACTCCTCTCAACTGAAGCAGTCTGGCAATCGCCAATCCGTCTCCGCCATTGTTGCCGGTTCCGCAGACCACAAGGATTTTCTCTTTTTCTTTATTCTTTAATCTCTGTACAATCTCCTCAACCGTCTTTAATGCCGCCCTCTCCATAAGTACCGGAGACGATATCCCGGCTTTCTGAATCGTATTATGATCCAGTTCTTTCATCTCAACAGCAGTTACAATCTCTCTCATCTGTTCACCTCCTGTTTACAATAACACATTTACATACAAGAGAAAAGCTGTGATCAGATGACCACAGCCTTGTGTTTCACAGTTATCCCTTACATACCTTCATGTTCCTTTCTGTACTCACTCAGGTTATAGGACAAAGTCATAAGACTCTCTGAAAGATGTACGTTCTCTACCATTACATCCTCCGGGGCATCCAGATCAATATGTGCAAAATTCCAGATTGCCTTAATTCCATTATCAATTAAAATCTTTGCCATCTCTTTGGCTTTGTTTTTAGGAAGAGTCAGGATCGCAATCTCAACCTCATTCTCCTTCAGAAACAAAGGAAGATCGCTCAACATCTGAATCTCAATTCCACGAACTGCAATCCCCTCAAGTACAGGATTGACGTCAAAAATACCAACCAGCTTAAATCCGCGCTTTTCAAAATCCACATAATTGGCCAATGCCTGTCCCAGATTACCGGCACCCAGAATAATCATCGGATGTACAGTATCCAGCCCAAGGATCTTACCGATTTCTGTATACAAATAGCGTACATTATAGCCGTAACCCTGCTGACCAAAACCACCGAAATTATTTAAGTCCTGACGAATCTGGGAAGCCGTCACATGCATCTTCTTGCTAAGATCATTTGAAGATATACGCTCTACATTCTCCTCCATCAATTCACCGAGGTAGCGGTAGTACCGCGGCAAACGCTTGATTACCGCTTTCGAAATTTCCTTAGCTTCCACAAATTTTCCCTCCTTAGCTTATCTATGTCAATTATACCCAGATGTTATTTTATTGTCAAATTAAATTTGTACTTTTTGACCAAATATTTCTGTATTTTTTTATCAATTTCATTCTGAAAAATTCCCCGGAATATCATATTTTCTTCCATGCATCCATCCGATGCTTTCTTTTCCCTGGACAAAATCTCTTAAAATGCTTTCAAAAACAGGCATTTTCGATTATAATAGTACGCGGACAAATTACAAACGGAGGAATTCCTATGATTTTATCATGTCAGAATATCTGTAAATCCTTTGGCGAAAAAATCATTCTCAAGGATGCCAGTTTCCATATAGAAGACCGCGAAAAGGCAGCTCTCATCGGCAATAACGGTGCAGGCAAGACGACTCTGCTGCGAATCATTATGCATGAGCTCTCCCCGGATTCAGGAAACGTGGTACTTGCCAAAGATAAAAATATCGGCTACCTTGCCCAGTATCAGGACATTCATGGCCATCATACCATTTACGAAGAACTGATTTCCACCAAACAGCACATTATTGATATGGAGAACCGTCTGCGCTCTCTGGAACAGGAAATGAAAACCACCACCGGAGATGCTCTGGACAGCCTGATGAATACTTACACAAGACTGAGTCACCAGTTTGAACTGGAAAATGGTTACGCTTACAAAAGTGAGATCATGGGTGTATTAAAAGGTCTTGGTTTCACAGAAGAAGATTTCGAACGCCAGATAGAAACTCTTTCAGGCGGCCAGAAAACCCGCGTAGCTCTGGGTAAACTGCTTCTTGCCAGCCCTGACATTCTTCTTCTGGATGAGCCTACCAACCATCTGGATATGGAGAGTATTTCCTGGCTGGAAACCTATCTTCTGAATTACCCGGGTGCTGTATTTATCGTATCCCACGACCGTTACTTTCTTGACAAAGTCGTAACAAAAGTTGTGGAAATCGAAGCAGGAAATATGCGTATGTACAGTGGCAACTATTCTGCCTATGCCCTGAAAAAAGCCCAGCTGCGTGACGCCCAGTACAAAGCCTACCTGAACCAGCAGCGGGATATCAAACATCAGGAAGCAGTCATTGCCAAGCTGAAATCCTTTAACCGCGAGAAATCTATCAAACGTGCGGAAAGCCGCGAAAAAATGCTGGATAAAGTCCAGCGCATTGATAAACCACAGGAGATTCAGAATCAGATGCGCATTTCCCTGGAACCAAGATTTGTCAGCGGAAATGATGTCCTTACTGTGGAAAGTCTTTCCAAATCTTTTCCCGGACAGACACTTTTCAGTGACATCTCCTTTGAGATCAAACGTGGAGAACGTGTAGCCCTGATTGGCAATAACGGCACAGGCAAAACCACCATGTTAAAGATCATCAATGGGCTGATCGATGCAGACAGCGGCAGATTTACTCTTGGTTCCAAGGTACAGATTGGCTACTATGACCAGGAACACCATGTTCTTCATATGGAGAAAACTATTTTTGAGGAAATCTCAGATGCTTATCCCACACTTACGGAAACAGAAATTCGAAATATGCTGGCAGCATTCCTTTTCACAGGGGATGATGTATTCAAACTGATCTCCGCTCTGTCCGGCGGAGAAAGAGGTCGTGTTTCCCTCGCCAAGCTGATGCTGTCCGAAGCAAACTTTCTGATCCTCGATGAGCCCACCAACCATCTGGATATCGCTTCAAAAGAGATTCTTGAAGAGGCATTGAACAGTTACACAGGAACAGTATTCTATGTTTCCCACGACCGTTACTTCATCAACCAGACAGCTACCCGGATCCTGGATCTGACCAATCAGGCAATTGTAAATTATATCGGAGATTACGACTATTATCTGGAGAAAAAAGAAGAGCTGACGGAAAAATATGCTCCGGCTGCCGCTCAGGCTGTGACAGAAGCAAAGCAGGCTTCTGATAACAAGCTTTCCTGGCAGCAGCATAAAGAAGAACAGGCCCGTCAGCGAAAACGAGAGAATGAACTAAAAAAAGTAGAAGCCCGCATTGAAGAACTTGAGACCAGAGATAAAGAGATCGACGAAACCATGATTCTCCCGGATATCTGCACAAATGTGGCAGAATGTGCGAAACTCAGCAAAGAGAAAGCCGCCATTACCGAAGAATTAGAAGGATTATATGAAAAATGGGAAGAACTTGCATAATGCAGGTTCTTCCCATTTTCGCAGTTTATAACTTTTTACAGGTTTCTCCGCTGCAGTGTGATCCTGCCCGGAGAACTTTATAATGTTATAGAAACATTACCGGATAATTTCTGACATTATAAAATTTCATCCAGTCTCTCTCTGATGGCAAGGATGAAATCTTTGCTGTTCAGTACTGTCACATCCTCAAGAGAAGTGATCAGCGCAAGGTCTTTTGTCATCTTACCGCTTTCAATCGTCTCCAGAGTCGCCTTCTCCAGTTTATCAGCAAATTCCATCAATTCTTTATTGCCGTCCAGCTCACCTCTTTTTCTCAGAGCTCCGGTCCATGCAAAAATAGTTGCTACAGAGTTAGTAGATGTCTCCTCACCTTTCAGATAGCGATAATAATGTCTCTGTACAGTTCCATGAGCAGCTTCATATTCGTAATATCCCTGTGGAGATACCAGTACAGATGTCATCATAGCCAGAGAACCAAATGCTGAAGAAACCATATCGCTCATAACATCTCCATCATAGTTCTTGCAGGCCCAGATAAATCCGCCTTCAGCCTTCATGACACGAGCTACGATATCATCGATCAGGCTGTAGAAATATTCAATGCCTGCTGCCTCGAATTTCTCCTTAAACTCATCTTCATAAATAGTTGCAAAGATTTCCTTAAAACGTCCGTCATAAATCTTGGAGATCGTATCCTTGCCGCCAAGCCACAGGTTCTGTTTTGTATCCAGTGCATAATTAAAACAGCATCTTGCAAAACTTGTGATAGAATCATCCAGATTGTGCATACCCTGAAGCACACCCGGTCCCTCATAATGATGGATCAGCTCTTTTCTCTGCTGTCCGTCTGCACCTTCAAATACCAGATAAGCATCTCCGGGGCCGTCAATATACATCTCTGTGTTCTTATACACATCACCATAGGCATGACGTGCGATGGTGATCGGTTTCTTCCAGTTCTTAACACATGGTTCAATACCCTTCACTACGATTGGGGCACGAAAAACAGTTCCGTCGAGAATTGCACGAATCGTTCCGTTAGGACTCTTGTACATTTTCTTTAAGGTATACTCTTCCATTCTTGCCTTATTAGGAGTGATAGTGGCACATTTCACTGCAACGCCGTACTTCTTTGTAGCCTCTGCTGCATCAACAGTTACCTGATCATCCGTTTCATTTCTGTATTCCAGACCAAGGTCATAATACTCAGTGTTCAAATCAATATACGGAAGAAGAAGTTCATCTTTGATTATTTTCCAGAGAATTCTGGTCATCTCATCTCCATCCATCTCCACAAGTGGTGTCTGCATCTGAATTTTTTTCATATTAATCCTCCTCTTTGGCTCTCATCCAGTTAACTATCATGATAGCCGAAAACAGACCGTTCGTCAATGCTTTTATACACTAAAGCAATAATTTTGTGAAATAAAAGATTACTGATCACAGTTCCATAAAGCGTTCCAGATCCAGTTCTCCCCATCCCTGCTGATTCTTTGGCAATCCCATATCCCTGGCACTTTCTTTCAATTTCATCTTGATCTGAACATTAGTCAGCTCCGGTTTCTTCTCAAGCATCAATGCTGCTGCCCCTGCAACCAGAGGTGTAGACATAGAAGTACCACTCTTCACTCCATATCCGTTATCTGCCCCCGGTGCACAGGCAAGAACATGATTCCCGGGTGCAACCAGATCCGGTTTACAAACACACTCAAATGTAGGTCCCCTGCCGGATATGGCAGTCCGTCCTGTAAGCAGATCGCTGGAGCCTACTGTGATAATCTTCCGGCTGCTTCCCGGTGCTGTCACACTTCCTGCCTTCGGTCCCTGATTTCCTGCCGCAGCCACTACCACCAGACCTGCATCCCAAAGTTGTTCCACACCCGCGATCAGAACTCTGTGATCTTCTGCTCTCCTGCAGGTTGTTCCCACCGAGATATTCACTACACGTATCCCATAATATCTCTTATTCTCCAGGATCCAGCGAAAAGCCTGTAAAACATCTTCTTTCCTGCCATTTCCCGTTCTGTCGAGCACCTTCAGAACTATCAGGCTACACCCGGGGGCAATTCCTCTGATCCGTCCTTCCGAAGCCCTTCCGTCACCGCCAATGATCCCACATACATGGGTTCCATGAGAATTATCATCATAAGGTCTGATACGATGTCCGATGAAATCTTGAAACGCAAGTATTCTCCCTGTAAAATCTATATGAGGAAAAATCCCGGTATCCAGAACACACACACCCACGTGCTTTCCTGTATATCCGGAATCATCTGAATTCTTCATAAAAAATCCTCCGAATCATCTGGATAATGAAATCTTACCGCAACTATTCATCAGGTCGCTGCAAAGACAATGAACATTTGCGTCTTACTTTAAATTATTCGGAAGATTATATTTTTGTGTCCGACAGTTTCTCCTGTCATATCTCCGTTTTTCTGTAAATAAAATGTATAAAGCTTCCATGATATGCAGATACTTCTGATATGCAAAACAACAGGCATATACAGAATCTGTTACAGAAATCCCGAAAAATATCCTTATAGCAATTTCATAAAATAACTGTAACCATCTGCATAATATTAAGGAGACAAATTATGACTGCATTATTATTGATACTGGTATTTTTACTCTTTCAGACCTTCGTCCTGCTCTGCTGTGTAGCTGCCGGAAATGACGCTGCCTCCCAGGAAATCTCCGATCAGGAACAAATGGAATTTATCCGGGAATGGAAAAAAATACATTGCAGCAGCCCTCAAAAATAAAGGGCTGCTACAATGTGCTGATAAACCTTCTACATCACATAACAGTCATATCGTATTGCTTTTCCTTTTAATATATAAGAAGGCTCTCTTCCATCAAGACAGACGCTCTTAAGAGGACGTTTTACGATAATTCTGGAAGGTCCGGCTTTGATAGCTGCATCAAAAAGATCTTTTTCCTCAGAACATGGAGGTTCAAGTTTCTGGATCAGCTGAAGTTTTTTATTTATCAGACCGGATTTCTGTCTCTTCGGGAACATGGGATCAAGATAGATCACATCTACTGGATCCATAAGTTTCTCCATACATGACACACTGTCACCCTCCACCAGTTTCATTCTGGAAGCAATGTCTTTTAATACGGGATGCTTTCTGGCACGCCGGAGCGCATCCTTCAAAAGTGCGGCGATCACCGGATTCTGTTCATATAATGTCACCTCATAGCCATATGCTGCAAGAAGGAAACCATCCTCCCCCATACCTGCAGTGGCATCAATTGCTTTCAGATGTTCTCCCTCTGTTTTGACCGCACGTACCAACATTTCATGGGAAAGTCTTCCGTTTGTGACTCTGTGCAGCATTCCTTCAAAATCTCCCTGATATGTCAGGCCATAACCGGTAAGTGATACGCCCCGGGAGTCAAACATTACTGTCAGATGTTCTCCCGGTTTGTCCATAATCGGAACATTGTTCTTTCTGGCAAAAGATTCTGCCATTTCTCTTTGCCCGCCCTTACCCAGGCAGACTGTTATCTTATCATTCATTTACACATTTCCCGCAAAATTTAATTTTCTTTTAATGCTTTTTCTATTTCAGAGATCACAATTCTGAGTGCTTTGATACGGGCATATTTCTTGTCAACAGATTCCAGTACATGCCATGGCGCAAAGGAAGTATTTGTCTTCTGAAGCATCTCATTGACAGCCACTTCATAGGCATCCCATTTCTCTCTGTTTCTCCAGTCCTCATCTGTGATCTTCCATTGTTTCTCCGGATTATTCTGTCTCTCCTGAAAACGCTCCAGCTGTGTATCCTTATCGATCTGTACCCAGAATTTAATAATGACTGCACCCCAGTCTTTAAGTTCTTTCTCAAACTCATTCATTTCGTTGTAGGCACGTTTCCAGTCATTTTCACTGCAAAATCCCTCCAGACGTTCTACCATAACTCTGCCATACCAGGTTCTGTCAAAAATAGCGATATGCCCATTTTTCGGAAGTCTTGTCCAGAAACGCCATAAATAATGTCTGGCCTTCTCATGCGGTTCCGGACTTGCGATTGGATGTACTTCATAGCCCCGGGGATCCAGAGCTTCTGTAATACGTTTGATATTACCTCCTTTGCCTGCCGCATCCCAGCCTTCATACGTGATGATCACAGGAATACGTCTCCTGTACAGTTTATTATGGAGTTCCCCCAGTTTACTCTGGAGCTGTTTCAGTTCTCCCCTGTATTCCTCGTCATCCATTGTTTTATCTCTCAGATCAATATCCGACAGACGGGGAATCTGCTCCAGAGGAAATACATTCTGCAAAATCGGAACGGAATGTGCCTGATTCTGCATGGCAACTTCAATATTGCTTACCATAGTCTCCAGCACCTGAAGTTCCGCCCATTTTCTGTCACTGGCATCTATGATGTACCATGGTGCAGAGGAAACATTCGTGTCAGACAGATACTGAGAAAATATTTTTGCACATTTTTTGTAATGTTCATTCTGCCATTTATCAAAGTCTGACACACGCCATCTGGTGTCTTTATGATCCAGAAGTAATTTTTCACGCCGCTTCTGTTCATCCCTGTCAATTTGCATAAAGAATTTCAGCACCAGATAACCATTATCTGTAAGCTGCCGCTCAAAACGGCGGATGCTGTCAATCCGCTGTGTATAACTTTCGCCTTCAATCTCGCCCGACAGACAGTCTTTACAAGTCTGCTCCATCCAGCCGGAATCCAGAAATGTAAATTTTCCGGCTTCCGGAATCTGTTTAAAATAGCGATACAGAAATGGATATCTCAGTTCTTCTGCTGTGGGAGCTGACATAGTGGCAACCTTAAAGAAACGCGGATCAATATTCTTAATGACTTTTCCGATCGTACTTCCCTTGCCGGAAGATCCCCAGCCTTCAAAGAGTACGATTACCGGGATCTTATGTTCCTTGATTTTCATCTGAAAATCATAGAGCTGACTTCTTGCTGTCTGCAGACGGATTTTGATTTCCTCTTTTTCCGGCATATGTGCCGGAGTCCATGTTGTAAGCATAACATTGATCCTCCTTTTATTTTTCTTCGTAACTGTTCAATACTTTCACAGTCAGAAGCTGTTGAATAGTTGCCCTTTTCATTAATAGAATATCTCAAATTCAGCTGAAATAATCATAACATGAAATCTGTTTATCGTAAAGCAGGTGTATGATATAAATAATGCATATTAATCGTTACTGTTCACTCCGTTCACAGTAACGTAGCCAAAATTCATTCCAGATTGCCTGCGGCAATGGAATTTTGGCTTGTATGTCTCGGGATTTTGGCATATTCATGCCAAAACACCTCGCGGGATAGTGGTGTGTGAACAATAACTATTAATTCGGTCAGGTTACTGCTCATCAGAGCGTGAAATCCTGCGTCAGATATCCTTGATGTGCATCAGATTTTTTCTAAATTTGCAATATTTTCAGGATATTCCATATCAGAATATAATTTCAGCTGTAACTGTAATATTCTGTTATACTCATCGCATCCGGGTTCTAACACTCTTCTTTGTTCATAGAGTTTATGATCTTCCTCACTCATTTTCACATCAAAGCTTTCCTGAGTATGGAATTGGATTTCAATACGATAGTTGCGTGAGTTTTTAAACTTGGCATTTACGCCATTATATGGAAAACTGTCATTGACCCAGTAATTTTTCAATGAATATATCTTCCAGTTCTTCTCATACAAGGCATCTGTCACAGATCGTATTTGTTCAACATATTCTTTCGGTTCCAATATCACTGTATAACGAATAACATCTGCTATTGAATCAAAAAAAGACTTCTCTACTCTCTGATAAAGCTTATTATATAAGGACTTCGGTGATTTTACTCTATACTCTAATCCCGCAAGTACTGCTTTATTTGTTTTTGCAAAATCCACAAGAAATTTGGTTATTTCAAACTCTGTAGACAGATAATCCGCATAAAATACTCTTTCCTCAAAAGAAAGTTTATTAAAAAGTTCAATGTCCTCTTCTGTCCATGATTCTTCGATTTCCCTATTAAGGTAGATCTTTTTTGAATTTTCAGCGGACAGAACACATTTGAGTTCTATCGAATCAATGCCAAAAAGGCCGGTATTATCACCTGATCCATGAGTCAGACTTCTGAAGATCTTCTCATAATTATTAATGATCAAATTTACTTTTCTTTCAATCAGTGCATATGCCGAATCCGATCCGCCTGCTTCTATCACAAGTTTACCATCTTTAACAGCAATACTCCTTACAACGTTTCTTTCAACAAAGCCAACAATCTCTTCAGAATTATACTTATCAAAATCCTCATAATTCAGATCAAGATTTGTGTTCTTCAATTCTGCAAGCTGATTTCCAACAGCAAGAACTGCTGCCAGATTCTTCAATCTGACAGTATTTTTATTGTCTAATACCAAAATTTCTTCCAGCTGATTTATATCATCGCTGTTTCCGTCAATAAAATACAGCATACTGGTTATGGCATGTTTATGTTTCTCTGACGGAAATTCAAATATATCTCCATATTCTTCTATCAGACACGCACTGAACAAAACATGATATTTGCTCATGATCTGCAGGAATGTAAGCGATTGAGTCTGCTTTTGGATTCCCAGTTTGTTTATATATTTATTCATAATTTCCTGATTTAAACCAAATCCGGTATGAGCAAACAGAGCCGCCATCAAAAGGCAGTAGCATTCATCTCCATTCAAATCTTCCAGCTTCTGTCTGTCCATTATTAAATCGCAAAATTCTGCAATATCTATAAAATGCATAATAGAATAATCAGAAATATTGGGATATATCTTTTTATACTTCTCCAGCATTCTCTGGACCACTGTACAGTTATCCCTGTAATTCTCATATAATTTTTTTGATTTTGTAAGTAAATTTTCCGAACACTTGTTAACTATCATTTGAATTATTCTCCATCAATTGTATTACCTTTTTTATCATTATAATCAAAAACAGCAGCCTTGTATATAGCTGCTGTTTCCAAAACTTCAGTAAAATTATATCCAATTAATACCTTTTCCATTTAAGTTTTGAAAAAGATTTACCTTTTTCACCTTTGATCAATTTCTTAACGTATGCTGAATATTCAGCTTTTGTAACTTTCTTATCATTTACAGTATAAGTAATTTTCACCGGTTTTTCATCATAAGAACGATTTCCATAATCCTTCTGTGCACGTGCTGCCATTTTATACGTTCCCTTTACATACTTATAATAATAATCGCACAATACTCCCATATGACCGCTGTTCTTTATATAAATCACTTTATGTTTCGGATAATACTTTGTAAAATTCCCCTGTCCAACTGTCGCTACTCTTCTTACATTTCCATTCTGATAATCATAGATAGCCTGTGTCAGATAACCATACCCCGGTTCTGTAATCAGCTCTGCAACATGATCTCCATCAATATCAGCATATACATATTTAATTGTTGTCATTCCAAAATTGCAGTACTGTCTCTTATCTGCAATGATCTGCTGTTTTAATGCACGATGCGCTATCGTATTCTGTAAACTCATCGCAGATACAGACGACGATGATACAAACAGCATAACCATTGCCAGTAAAACTGTTATTACTTTAATACTCTTTTTCTTCATAATTTTTGTCTCTCCTTTTCCAGGTAATATCTTACCAAATTATAGCACCTTTTATGTATTTGTGTTGTTTTTTGACAGATTATTATTTTTCTATAACACCCCCTGTTCTTTCATTTCCAGAGATACAGTGACATATTCCTTACTGTTCTCCATAACACCAAGCTTTTCTTCCCAGGTGAGATTTCGTTTGATTCTGGCCGGACTGCCCATTACCAGAGAGCCATCCGGTATCACATCTATTTTTCCCCTTCATTCGCTTCCTCTATTGTCACGCTCTCCTGTACCTGCATATCCGTATACTGAACACGAATAACTGCCTGCGGCCAGT
>NZ_JAJCGT010000089.1:0-2563 GCF_020553185.1 Blautia sp. MSK18_10
AGTTGAACAAAATCGCTGCGCGATGGCTTGCCAAGGCTGTGGCGCAGCTTTCTTTTTCTCAATAATAAAATAGGCAATGGCAATTCTTACCAGTATTTGATATTGTAAAGTTACCACACAAAACAATTCAATACAGAAAGACACCACTGCCTATGAAAAGAATACCATTTGACCGCTTTTCTGACAAGCGGTTTTATTATGCTAATGCACCTCCATGTAAGCAGGGTTTTTCATTAACTACTGATTTTACATGGAGGATTTTATTATGTACGAAGAAATTTTTAATCAGATTCGATCTGCTGCAAATAAACGGAATCTCAAGGATTCCACGATTCATGCATACTGTACCAGTGTTGCTCATTTTTTGAACCGCACAGCCAAGGATATAGATGCATTAACAACTGACGATGTTGATATATTCCTAACTGAAAAGAAACTTTCCGGGATTTCACCAGAAACATACAATCACTACCATTCAGGAATCCGCTTCTTTTACAAAAAAATATTGAAGAAGAATTGGGATGATGATGACATACCTCGTATGAAAAGGGACAGAAAGTTACCAACGGTGCTTACAAAAGCAGAAATATCAGCTATTCTTGATGCTACGCCAAATTTGAAGCACAAAGCTATGATTGCTACTATGTATTCAGGCGGACTTCGTGTTTCAGAAGTCACACATCTTCATTATGATGATATTTCACGCACGAACAAAACCATACACATCCGTGATGGGAAAAGTCGCTCTGATCGTTATACTTTGCTTGCAGACCGGACGCTCGAAATATTGACAGAATACTGGTTTCAATGTGGCAGACCAAGGGGGATTCTGTTCCCAAGTTCATGGACAGGGGATTATCTTACAAAAGATAGTGTCATTCAGTTTTTTCGTGAAAGCGCCGAAAGAGCAGGCATTCAGAAACATGTCTCCACACATTGTTTGCGTCATAGTTTTGCAAGTCATCTGTTTGAGTCAGGCTGCGATATAAAATACATTCAGGCTCTTTTGGGACATCGTGATCCAAAATCAACAGAAATTTATCTGCATGTAAGCAATAAAACTCTGCTTGGTATTAAAAGCCCATTTGATGAGATGGGTGGTGAATGATTATGGATAAATCATGTACGATACAGGATGTATTTGAACGGTTCTATCCTTCTTATGAAAAGAGGAGTAACCCTCCTGCTCATCACAGAAAAACGGCTTATCACATCAGAAACTGTAAAACAGGAGTTTTTGGTGTAAACATCAGTGTTTGTGAGGACTGCGGATGTATCAGTGTTCACAACAACTCCTGCAGAAGCAGATGCTGTCCCATGTGCCAGGAGTTTCCGAAAGAGAAATGGATTGATGCACAAAAAGAGAACGTATTGGATGCACCCTATTATCATGTAGTATTCACAGTTCCTGAGGAATTGAATTCCATTATTTACAGCAACCAGAAGCTGTTATATGATGCACTGTATCATGCTGCTTCAGCCACATTGAATGAATTGTCAAAAGATGCAAAGTACCTGGGAGCTGATATAGGGTATATCTGCATTCTTCATACCTGGGGTTCTGCAATGAATTATCATCCTCATATTCATACCATTGTTCTTGGAGGTGGGCTTGATGATGAAAATAAATGGAAAGAAACAGGTGGAAATTTTTTTCTCCCATATGGTGTCATCTCAAAGGTGTTCCGTGGAAAATATCTGGATGAGTTAAAAAGCCTGTGGAATGATTCTAAGCTTAAATTTCATGGTACAGCGGAGAAATATCAGAACAGCTATCGTTTTAAAGAACTTCTTGATAAGTGTTATGAAAAGAACTGGGTCACTTACTGTAAAGAAACTTTCAATGGTGCACAGTCGGTTATCAATTATCTTGGAAAATATACCCACAGGATAGCAATCAGTAATCAGCGAATTAAATCCATGAAAGACACGACAGTTACATATGCAGTAAAAGACTATAAAAACGAAGGCTGTTGGAAAGAGAAAACAATTTCAGGAGAAGAATTCATCCGTCGATTCCTGATGCATGTTCCTCCCAAACAATTTGTCAGAATCCGTCACTATGGTCTGCTATCATGTAGAAACAAGAGAAAAAAGATAACTCACTGCAGAAATCTGCTTGGATGCAAGAAATACATTTCTACATTAAAAAATCTAAATGCAATAGAAATGATAAAGGTTTTGTATCACATCGATGTATGCAAATGTTCTTCTTGCGGAGGGAATATGGTATCACCCCGCAAAGATAAATACAGTTCTTCTTTTTGTGCACATATGAGATGTTAAAATCTACAATTGCATAGAATAAATGACTTCCGCATAGGAGGTTTGTTTGTCATGCCTGAAATTGATTTCTTGAATAAAAAAACTTTTACCAAAACATCCGGTATGATAAACTTAAGGAAAAGAGCAACGATTGAATCCCCATAGCTATCGGCTAAAGGGACGCGACTTTGTTCACCAAGGTAAAATCGAAATTGATGTAAACGAAAGGGCAGTTTTTATCAGAACTCAAGGCTGCTTTTTCGTTTACACCAACTCCGATTGTTTCCTTAACAGTTTG
>NZ_JAJCGT010000090.1:0-2545 GCF_020553185.1 Blautia sp. MSK18_10
AAATCGTTAAGGAAAGAATCGAAGGTGGTGCAAACGAAAAAGCAGTATGGAGACTTTTCATTAACTGCCCTTTCGTTTGCATCAATTTCGATTTTTTCTGGTTGAACAAAGCGCGTCAACTCTATATGGACTTTTAATTATGACACTCTATTTATAATAGGATAGCGTGTACACATAGAAACACATAGAATTTATAATTCAGTCCTGTATTATGACACCAGAAATAAGCCTCCCTAAGGAAGCTAAAAAAATATACAGTTATGATACGTTAACAGAGCATATGTGGTTTTGGTTTTATAAAATGTGGTTTTGTAGGCAGAGGAATAATCTTACCACCACAGGAAGAACACTTGCATATATCTTTATTATAAAGAAGACGGATAATGGCAGGTGCATCCATATCTTTCAGCTTGGAAATATATTTTTTGCAACCAAGGATGTTTCTGCATAGGGTAATCTTTTTCTTCTTATTTCTGGATGAAAGAAGACCATAGTGCCTGATACGTACAAAACGTTTTGGAGGAACATGCATTAAAAATCGACGGATAAATTCCTCGCCGGATATGGTGATCTCTTTCCAAAGCCCTTGGTTTTTGTAATCTTTAGCGGAAAAAGTAACTGTAGATTCTGTCATGTCTTTGATACGGTAGTTGCTGATAGCAATCCGGTGGGTGTATTTTCCAAGGTATCTGATGACAGATTCGGCACCGTCAAATGGTTTCTTGCAATAAAGAATCCATTCCTTTGTATAGCAGGTATTTAATAATTCCTTGAAAGTATAGTAGTTTTTGTAAGGTGCAGCCGATCCATGAAATTCAAGCCTGTCATTTTCCCAGAGCTGCTTAAGTTCAGCCATATATTTTCCACGAAATATTTTGGAGATCACCTTAATCGGAAGAAAAAACTCTTTCCCGTTGTCTTTCCAATGATTTTTCACATCCAGCCCTCCACCAAGAACAATCGCATGGATATGAGGATGAAAATTCATGGTGCTTCCCCATGTATGGAGGATACAAATATAGCCGATATCAGTCCCAAGATATTTACTATCAGCAGCAAGTTCACTGAGAGTATCTGAAGCCGCATGATAAAGAGCAGTGTATAAGAATTTCTGGTTGCTGTAGATAATGGGATTAAGTTCTTCTGGAACTGTAAAAACTACATGGAAATAAGGAGCATCTAAGATATCCTCACGCCGTGCATCTACCCATTTTTCTTTTGGAAACTCCTGACACATAGGACAGCATCTGTCACGGCAGGAGTTATAGTGGACTGACATGCAGCCGCAGTCCTCGCATACGCTTACATTCACACCAAAGGCACCGGTTTTGCAATTCATGATGTGATAAGCGGCCTTTCGCTGAGCGAGAGAAATACTATGTGTGGATTCAAAAGATGGATAAAAACGATGAAAAACATCCTGAATCGTACAATCCTTACTCATGATTTACCACCTTCTGGGTTGTCGAACGGGCTGCGGATTCCAAGAAGTGTCTTGTTGCTCACATGAAGGTAAACATCTGTAGAGCGAGGATCAACATGTCCCAGAAGTGACTGGATATATTTTATATCTGTGCCACTTTCGAATAGGTGGCTGGCAAAACTATGACGGCACGCATGAGAGGAAACATGACGGTTAATGCCGGCGAGTTTGGCACTTTTCTTAAAGAACTGGTTAACACTGGCTATATCAAGATATCCACCGGACCAGGAACTTGGGAAAAGGATATCTTTAGGGCGACCACATTTGTACCAATACTCTGTGAGAAGGTCTAAATTTTTTTGAGACAGAATTGTATACCTGTCAATTCTGCCTTTGGTTTCACGAACATGAATTGTCATGTTGGTACGTGAAATGTCATCATAATGAAGATGAACAACCTCTGATACACGTAATCCGGAAGAATACATAGTTGCAATAATCGCTTTATGCTTCAGATTCGGAGTGGCGTCAATGATTGCATTTATTTCATCGCGGGATAGAACAGCAGGAAGATTTCGCTCTCTTTTCATAGCCGGAACAGTGTCATCATCCCAGAGAATCTTCAGCACCTTTTTATATAAGAACTTGATTGCAGACCGATAGTGATTGTGAGTTTCAGGAGACCTTCCTTCCAGACGTTTGGCAGTAAGAAAACTTTCCGCATCTTCAAGTGTAAGATCAGAAACATTTTTTCCAATCCAACGAAGGAAGTAACTGACATCAGAGCAATACAGTTGAATAGTTCTTTCACGCAGGTTACGTTTTTCCGCTTCATTGCGGATGGATTCAAAAATATCTTTATACATAATAAAACCTCCAGAATAAGTAGTGTTAATAATTACATCTACCTATTCGGAGGTGCGTTAGCGTCATAATTCCGATTGCGGAAGAGACTGGAAAATGTTATTCTTATCATAGGCAGTGGAGCTTTCTTAGTTCAGTTGTTTCGTGTGGTAACTTAACAATAACGGATTATGGAAAGTAATTCCACTGCTTTTTTAATAAAAATAAAACTGCGCCACAGCCTTGGCAGGCCATCGCGCAGCGATTTTGTTCAATCGG
>NZ_JAJCGT010000091.1:0-2524 GCF_020553185.1 Blautia sp. MSK18_10
TTTTGGCATATTCATGCCAAAACACCTCGCGGAATAGTGGTGTGTGAACAGTAACAATTATATTACTGCTCACTCAGGCGTAGATTCACAATTGTATCCGATAACTTACTTAATTCGTTTAAAATGCAGTACATATATTAACGTTTTTCCCAACGTCTTCCTTCTCTGCAAAAGGTCCGGGAATTACCTTGGCACCTCTGTGTCCTCCAAAGTAATCGGTATCAAATGTTATCGGTGTTCCATCCGGATTTTCGAAGAATTCTTCCGGCTCAAAAGCTTTTCCCAAAACTTCTGTATTGATCATACGTCCGGAGAAATCTTCAAGAATCTCATATATATTTGTATCCAGGAAATATTTTCCGTCTTTCTCTGTTAATTCTACCTTCACATTCTCAGAAGAAACGAACCCATTTTTCTCATGTTTCCATGCCTTTGCACCATTAAGATAAACATTTCCTTCACTCCATACCGGTAAATGATCAAAATGAACTGATTCCAGTTTCTTCATGTCTGCAGGTTTTGTAAAATCAAACTGTGAAATCCATTCATCATACGTTGGATACTCATCAAACATCCAAGTTCCGACTTTTCTGTTTTCAGAATCAAATCCATCATCAGAATCATGCATTGTAATAAAATCTTCTGAAGGCCATTTCTGGACGAAAATATTACTATAGAAACGATCATCTCCATGAAGTATAGTCATAAATCCCATAACCTCTGTACGATGAGGCATATGATATGGTGTATAACGCCAACTGGTTCCTTCGCCTACACAAGTTAAAGCACCGCAGATCAGATTATGTACCATAGCAACACCCTGAGTAGCAAAACGCAGGCTGGCATCTGATAAAAGGATATTGTTATCAATAAGAGTAGGACCATGACCTACTTCAACAAAAATATCCTGGCACATCATACCACCTTTCAACTGTTTAGCAAATGCCGGACGCTGATTGTCATGGAGCAGGTTCTGAGAAAGTCGTGTACCCTGAGCTTCCCAATCACACCAGATTCCCATAGTACAATGATGAATATGATTTCTTCTCATAATAACATCAATTGCAGCATGCATTTTAATTCCGGCAATTTCTGCTCCGCCCAATTCCATCATATTGTTGATATGGTGAATATGATTATCCTCAATAATACTGAATACACCACCCATACGCCCGATAATACCACCCTGCTCACAGTGGTGGATATTGTTTCGGCGGATAATATGACTTCCTACTTTTTCCTTAAGCCAGCCATGATACTGTCCACGGCATACCGCGTCTCTTTCCATTTGAGTTGGACTCTTAACATATTTATTAGTAAAATAATGATCATTTTCCGGATCATAATATTTTCCAAGAGAAATTCCTGCACATTTGCTGTTAGAAATTTCGCAGTCCTCAATGATCCATCCTTTACTCCAGTGAGGCCCGATCATGCCATCCTGATAAGCTGCAGGCGGTGCCCAGGTAGTTGCTGCTTTTGTAACTACGAAACCACTGACTGTGATATATCCAACACCTGTTTTTGATGGCATAAAGCATTCACGACGTACATTAATTTCTACATTTTCCTCATTTGGATCTGCTCCATGAAAATTCGCATAAATTACTGTCTCATCTTTTTCCTGATCCTGTTCTGTGTACCATTTATAAGTAGATTCCTCCGGAACCCAACTACACTCATAAACCTCGGCTTTAATACATTCCTCTACACTTCCAGCCTCATAAAGTGCTCGGTTATTAAGATATACACATCCTGTATGTTTGTCAGCTTTAGCAAAATACCAGTCTCCATATACCATAGTTGTATATGGATTATAGTTGCCAAAAAGACTGTTCGCAACACGGCATACCCATACGTTTTCCTTATAAGGAACCCATGACTGAATTCGTTCTGCTCCGGTAATAACTGCCCCAAGAGGCTCTACACTCCTGTAAGTAATTCTGGCATCCTCTCTACCCGCATGAACAGGATCTACATACTCCCGATAAACTCCAGGAGCTACCCAAACTTCATCCCCCGGCTGTGCAATTTTTGCTGCATCATTAATATGACGAAACGGCATCTGTTCTGTACCATTACCATCATGACCAGCATTTACATTTACATAAATCTTCATGAAAAACCCTCCCATATATGTTTCTATTATAGCAGTCCTCGTAAATAATGCATTTAAGACAGTTCAGCATGATTTCACACTCTGATGGGCTGGATTAAGATGTATTATTTTAGAGGATTAATAGATTCTATAAATCTTGCTTATAATTTTAAAACCCATTTTCCTGCAAGACAATATATTTTTAATCCCACTTTCTATAATTTTCTATGTAAATGGTCAGAAGTTTCAGACATTCCTTTCTATAGATTTTTGCACACAAAAAAACCAGCTAGATGATAGCTGGTTTTTACTGTACCTTCAAAACTACATACATGTTGACATTTCCTTGAGATTCATTCTTCCTGCGATTTTTGGTCAAGCCCTCACCCGATTAGTAACAGTCAGCTCCATGTGTTGCCACACTTC
>NZ_JAJCGT010000092.1:0-2413 GCF_020553185.1 Blautia sp. MSK18_10
CCTTAATTTCCAGCCTGGAATAGCCCTAAAAGCATCTCGGGCTGGAAATTTACATGTTATTGGCACCTTGAATCTGTGCTTCAGTCATACACATATCATGTTCTTTCGCAAATTTAAGAGTTGCCTTTAACCCTTTGGTTTTTTCTCCTTTCAAACCTTCGAATGCTACTTTTACATCTATCATGTAGCAGTATTCTAAAAATCTTTTCAATGCCTTTTCCTTCTGGCTGTTCTTAAATAATAATTCCCATACAGACATCATATCTTCATGATAGAGAAGAATAATGATATCTCCATACCTGACTGCAAAATAGTATTCCGTTAACATTTGATCACGCCTCTTCAGATTTACTGTGCAGGTACTGCATGATTTCTTCATAGCTCCGTCCACTCTGTGCTATAGCATCCAATAACTTTTTCTGGCGAAGTGCATCCCTCTTATCCAATAAATCTTTTAATGTTGCTGCCGCAGCATCATACCGATGCTTTGCTTTCACCAGATTCTTCTGTGCTTTTTCAATTTTAGTGTCCAGTAGTTCTGCGTTTATTTCACGTGCCATATTTACCGCCTTTCTTTCTGAATGTTTGATTTCTTAAGTGTATTACTGATCTCTCCGGCTCGATAAGTAATGTTTCCTTCATTCATCCCAAAAGCCTCTAAGATTTTTTTCTGCTTTGCTGTTACAGCATGGTCCAGCCGGTATACATTATCCGTCTGGCGTGTCATTTCAATCTTCTCAAGTTCCCTGATTGCTGCCGGAACTGTCATATAATTCTGTTTCTTCTCAAGTTTTTCGTTCTCTTCCTGTAATGCAGTATAAATTTTGTTTCGGATTATCAGTGCGATGAATTGTGTAAAAATCCTTCCCTCAACTCCTTCGTTTGTATGTGAACGCATGCTCTTGTTTCCAAGGAATGATTTATCAGAGGCAAAAAGTTTCTCAGATACATCACGGCTCTTATAAAGATGCAGTGCTTCCTTTGCGGTCATCCTTTCGGATGTAATAATAACAAAGTATCCGCATAATGATATTTCCCGTTCTGTCACAGTTGTTTTTTCTTCCGGATATAAAAACACGCCATCTTTATCGTAGTGAAGATAAAAGTATTTTTCGTAAGCTGAACCGAACTCTACTGTTTCATTCTGATGTGACATCAGCAAAGCTGTCCGCTCTCTCAGTGCGTTTTCAAAATGCTCCCGTTCATCAGCATCTTTTGAAATACTATGATAAATATGAATGTATCTCTTTTTTTCATCGCCTTCAAATAAAGTCCTTTGTACTGTTTTTCCATACACACCATAGGCATTCATGTCACAAGAGCGCTTATTTTCGAACGTTCCTTTGTTCTCTAAGATCAAATCACTTATGAAAGAAGACATGCCTTTAGCCATGATCACAAAACTATAACCACATTCGTCTAAATAGCGTATATTTCCACGGCTGAAATATCCCCTGTCCAAAATGAAACCGATTTTTTTATAGCCATACCCAGTGATTTTACCAAGCATGGTCCTAAGCTGTGATACGTCGTTAATACTTCCAGGATAGGCTTCATAAAAGAGTGGTTCTTTATTCTTAAGATCATATCCAACCGAATAGTTGATGATAGCTGAACCGATATCTGTCTTGGCATGACCGAATTCAGCCAGTTCAATCTCTCCGGCCTGACAGTTCTTATTCGTAGAATCATAGGAAATATAAATACGCTCCCTTCGATTTCTCTTTGCATTCCATTCATTCAGAAAGCCTGTACTCTTATCCTTGGTGATGCTCTTAAAGAAATCACTTACCGACGCATCACTATAGATCTTCATACCAGAACTATACAGTGGATGATTGTATGCGTAATCCGGATAATGCTGTGCCACATTGCTTTCTTCTACAATAGAGTAAGAGGCAAGGTCAAGCAATAATGCCATATCCCGCTCAGAGAAGAACTGTCCGAGCAGCTTGTCTAACGAATAATCCAATACTATTTTATGCATTACAGCATATGTACCAACCCGCAGACAGCTGCTACGTTCTGTCCGGTCTTCCATCCCTGATAAGACTGCATCTGGAAAGTATTTCAGAAAGGCTTCGTTAGGAATCATCATAGTGTCATCATCTGGACATACCTTGCCTATAGTCGCTCTCTGTGGATAGGTATATTTTTTCTCCGGATCATAATAGCGATCATACTCATACTTAATATATGTGATATCCCCGCGTCTTAATCGGGTCAATTTTCCATGCACATCCGGTAGCTTAACTCTTGATTTCAGGTACATATTTGCCTCCTTTATTCAGGTTTATATAGCCCTAAATTTATTGTACAGCACAACCCGTATTTTTGCAATAATTTCCGCAGAAATACGGGCTTTTTTAAAATTTTATTTTCGTTAGGGCTACTCATTTTTGGAAGTTAAGGT
>NZ_JAJCGT010000093.1:0-2079 GCF_020553185.1 Blautia sp. MSK18_10
CTCTAAAGAGCAAACAGTAGTGGTGCCATGGATGCACCCTGAAAAAAGGCGGTATCCCGCCTTAATTCAGATGCTCTGGTAACTCAGTTACCGAGTAATTCACTGGGTACTTGAGTCGGAACCTATGAATATAGCTGGTCGGAACAAATAATCATAAGATAAATATACGAATCTGTATGTGTTAAGGGATACCCAGTTAAAGCAATGTAAGCACAGTAAGGAGAGATTATGAAAACAACAACATTACTTATCATGGCGGCCGGAATCGGAAGCCGATTTGGAACAGGAATAAAGCAATTGGAACCGGTCGATGATACTGACCATATCATCATGGACTACTCAATCCATGATGCGATTGAGGCTGGATTCAACCATGTAGTATTTATTATCCGTAAGGATATTGAGAAGGAGTTTAAAGAGGTCATTGGTGATCGTATTGCTTCTGTCTGCTCCGCTCATGATGTAACTGTAGACTATGTTTTCCAGGATATTAAGGATATTCCGGGAACTTTACCGGAAGGTCGTACAAAGCCGTGGGGAACCGGACAGGCTGTACTTGCTGCAAAGAAGGTTATCAAGACTCCCTTTATTGTGATCAATGCGGACGATTACTATGGCAGGGAAGGATTCAAGGCTGTTCATGAGTATCTGATGAATGGTGGCAAGTCCTGCATGGCAGGCTTTGTGCTGAGTAACACTCTGTCTGATAACGGCGGTGTGACTCGTGGTATCTGCAAGATGGATGAGAATGGAAACTTGACTGAGATTGTAGAAACTAAGAATATCGTGAAGACTGCAGATGGCGCAGAAGCAGACGGAGTGTCTGTTGATGTGAATTCTCTGGTTTCTATGAACATGTGGGGGCTGACACCGGAATTCCTGGATGTGCTGGAGAACGGATTTAAGGAGTTCTTTGATAAAGAAGTACCGAGCAATCCGCTAAAGGCTGAGTATCTGATTCCTGTATTCATCGGTGAGTTGTTGAATCAGGGAAAGATGTCGGTGAAGGTTCTGAAAACCAACGATACCTGGTATGGTATGACCTATCACGAAGATGTCGCATCTGTGAAAGACAGCTTTAGGAAGATGCAGGAGAATGGTGTGTACAAAGCTGATCTGTTCAGTGATCTGTAAACAATGATGAAAGAAACAATTGATTTACTCGGAAAGATCCTCAGTAACATCCTGACTGCTCTCTACGAGCCGTTTGGTTTTTCACTTCTGCTTTCATTCCTTGCTATGTTTTTCTATCTATATGCTTATAAACCTATCGAAGCAGGAAAAGGCTGGAAGAATGCTATGGTGACATGGTACAGGGAGTTCAAAGAGAGTATGTTCTTCAGAAAATTGTTTTTCTTAGCCTTTGTAACTTCCCTTATTCTGTTCCGGACATTATTGAATCGAAACCTGTGGATGAACCCGTTGTCTAATGTTATGGGTGGCTGGGGCATCTGGGAGATAGTAAATGGAGAGCAGCAACTTACCACGGAGTGCATTGAGAATGTGCTTATGATGCTCCCGTTTTCAGCAGTAGTGATGTGGACGTTTCATGGCAAAGCAGGCAATGGTTGGAATAATATATTGTGGCTAAGTGGGAAGATAGCGTTCGGTTTTTCTTTGATGATAGAGATATTGCAACTGCTATTACGGCTCGGCACATTCCAATTATCAGACATCTTTTACAACACAGTTGGTGGAGTGCTTGGAGGTATGTGCTACTGGGGAATAATAAAAATCAAGAAAGGTCTGTAAAAGAAAAAACTTCATGGTGTACTGGGAAAGGTTAAACGTTATGTTTGGTTATACATGGAGCAGACACTATGAAATATCTTGATTTACGCTCTCTTTTGATCCACTTTTACACTGAATATTGCCTCACATTGGGGTCTGACCCCATGAAATACCAATAAAGAAAATAAACCGGGATTAAAAGTTCTATAAAAGAAACATAAAATATCTTGCAAAAACTTATCATGAGTGATAAAATCTCATAAATGAGTTATCAGAGATGGGATAGGGAGATAAGCAAATGCAGGAGAACATGAAAGAATACCTGACAGAAAAGGAAGCCAGGGAAAA
>NZ_JAJCGT010000094.1:0-1912 GCF_020553185.1 Blautia sp. MSK18_10
AATCAAGTTGTATATCTCCGAAAATAGAATTAAATCCCGCATAAAATCAAGGTATATTAGAATGTAGAATTTACTTTTTCATTCAAGCTCTAACTCAACATATTACTTGTTTTTTTCTGCCGGACTTTCTTTTTTCTATAACACACCCTGTTCTTTCATTTCCAGAGATACAGTGACATATTCCTTACTGTTCTCCATAATACCAAGCTTTTCTTCCCAGGTGAGATTTCGTTTGATCCTGGCCGGACTGCCCATTACCAGAGAGCCATCCGGTATCACAGTATTCTTGGTAACCAGGCTTTCTTCACCTATAATGCAGTCCTTTCCGATCTTTACTCCATCAAGGATTACCGCTCCCATTCCGATCAAAGTTCTGTCACCGATGGTACAGCCATGGATCACAGCATTATGCCCTAGAGTCACATTATTTCCAATATATACCGGTCTGTTATGGTTTACATGAATCGTACAATTCTCCTGAATATTTGACTCCTCACCGATCACAACCGGTGCATCATCGCCCCGGATCACAGCATAATATAAAACACAACTGTCACGCCCAATTGTTACATCTCCCACAATTACTGACTGTTTCGCAATCCTCGCATCTTGTGATATTTTTACATTCCTGTAATTCATTTCATATTCCTCATATATGATCCTTCACCTGATCATCACATTCAGACAATTCATGGATGCCACATAATGGTAATCTATTTTCTCTGAAATCCCCCTGATAATAGCAAGTCCATATTGTGTATCCCTGTTTCTGTATTCCAGGGGATTAAATTTCACCCCATTGTCACGCAGTGACAGGCACCCGCTTCCATCTTTTTCCAATGTCAGCCGAAGATCAATAAACTGATGAGTATTACAAAATTCCTGTCTGGTAAAAGACAGCTTCTTCTCTTTATAATAAAAATGATCATATCGGATTTCAGAATTTCCGTAATCCTTTCTCAGGCCGTTATCAAAAGCAGCATCCAAATGATAATAAGGTAAATAGGTAATCATCCGTATCTGTTTTCTCACAGTTTATCATCTCTTTGCGCCAATCCATATTTTTTTAAATCTACCGTTCCATTGACAACCTCAATTCCATCTGCTTCCAGTAGCTTTTTCTGTACATCTTTACCGCCGAAGGCAAAAGCCCCTGACAGTTCTCCTCTGAAATTCACTACCCGATAACAGGGAATATGCTCCGGATCCGGATTCTTATGGAGGGCATTCCCTACCGCTCTCGACATTCTCGGATTCCCTGCCATTTCGGCAACCTGACCATAAGTTGCAACGCATCCTTTCGGAATTTGCTTCACTGCCTCATAAATCTTCTTTGTCGGGCTGTATGTTACGAGATCATAGCTTTCGGATATCATTCTTTTAATATCTTTATCCGGTACCGTCCCATTTAGAATAATGGTATTCCAATGTTCCTTATTCTGATGATAACCAGCCTGTACAGATTCATAGGCACTTCGCCAAAAATCACGCCACTTCGGATCTGCTTTTACATTCAGATTAACATAACCGTTTCGTTCATAAATCCATAAAAAAATTTTTTTGTTTTCCCTCGCTCTTACCACTTGCCAGTTCTGATCACGGAAAGGTCTTTCCGTATATGTATTCTGAAATGATAAACCGAATTCCAACGCTGCTTCTCGTGTAATCATGCAATTTTGATTCATTTATTTCACCCTTATTCCCTGAAATTATTTCTGGCATCTTCATAATCTCTTGGAAGTCCCTCAAACAAAATTATTGCCTTATCATACTGTTCCTGCTCTATCCTCACACGGAAAAAGTTAAGCTGTTTATTACATCTATTTTTCCCCTTCATTCGCTTCCTCTATTGTCACACTCTCCTGTACCTGCATATCCGTATACTGAACACGAATAACTGCCTGCGGCCAGT
>NZ_JAJCGT010000095.1:0-1883 GCF_020553185.1 Blautia sp. MSK18_10
GATTGTGCGCCACGAAGGCGGAAACTTGTGACATGATGTCAAACAAGTATAGCCATGCTGTGTGAATGATGATGGCAGGCCCATCGGAACCGCTATATAGGTGGAGGTTTCAAATCACTCTGAGGTGCTGTAGTCAAAAGCTATGGTACTGAGCGTCAGAGAAAAGGCTGTACAAAACAGTCAGGTGTGGACAGTGGAGATGAACGAAGCTGTGAACCACTTACGAAAACGTCGAAAGCGTAGAGACTCCATCAAAACCAGGGGGTCAGTCGTTAACCTGGGATAAGCATAACGGGAGCCTATTTACTGGTTATGCGGTGGACGGCGTAAAGGTGGCATGAACACTGTTCAGGCATTCATATGGAACGTGGGAACCTACGGGCTGGTGTTAAGGGAGAGTGCCAAGTGGACGAACCGCAAGGTACAGAGTACTGATACAGTCATAGGGGCAGAGTGGCTTGTAGTAGTGAAGAGGGTTTCTGAAAAGAAAACAGAGCGAAGAAGTCACAGTATCCAAGCAGAGTAAATAAGTCAACTTAGGAATAAGGAGGAGCTTATGAGCGAAGCAAAACAGTTTGATATTTCAAAGAAGGCTGTAATTGCAGCTTTTCAGGCGGTAAAGGAAAACGCAGGAAGTTACGGGGCAGATGAACAAACCATAAAAGAGTTTGAGGAGCATCTTAATAACAACCTGTATAAACTATGGAACCGGATGGCATCAGGAAGTTATTTCCCGAAGCCTGTAAGGGCAGTAGCAATACCCAAGAAAAATGGTGGAATCAGAATTTTGGGAATTCCAACAGTAGAAGACAGAATCGCACAAATGGTTGCGAAGATGTACTTTGAACCGCTGGTTGAACCAATGTTTTACAATGACTCATATGGATACCGTCCGAACAAATCTGCAATTCAGGCAGTAGGACAAGCAAGGGAAAGATGTTTTAAAAGAGACTGGGCATTGGAATTAGATATCAAAGGGCTCTTTGATAACATCAAACATGGATATCTGATGTACATGGTTGAGAAACATACGCAAATAAAATGGCTGATACTTTATATAAAACGTTGGCTTACAGTGCCGTTCATCATGAGTGATGGCTCGGTTGCTGAACGCAGGTCAGGAACACCTCAGGGTGGAGTTATCAGTCCTGTGCTTGCAAATCTATTTCTTCACTATGTATTTGATGACTTTATGACAAAAGCATATCCGAACATCTGGTGGGAAAGATATGCTGATGATGGAGTACTGCACTGCCAATCGTACAAGCAGGCTGCATTTATAAAGCAGAAACTGGAAGAACGTTTTCAGCAGTTTGGATTGGAACTGAATAAAGAAAAGACACGTATTGTCTACTGCAAGGATAACCGAAGGCCACAAAACTATAGTTGTACCCAATTCACTTTTCTGGGATATACGTTCAGACCAAGGCTAAATAAGAATAAAGAAGGAAAGTTCTTTGTAGGCTTTACGCCTGCGGTCAGTGAAAAAGCCAAAACTGCTATGAAACAGAAGATCAGAGAATGGAAGATACAGTTAAAGGCGGATCTCTCATTAAAAGATATTGGGAACATGATAAACAAAGTAGTGCAAGGATGGATTAACTACTACACACACTATTATAAGTCAGAATTTTATGAGGTGTTGCGTTATATCAATCAATGTCTGATTAAATGGGTACGACGAAGTTATAAAAAGAAAAACACGAGAAGCAGAGCCGAGCACTGGCTTGGTGCAGTAGCCAGAAGAGACAGAAACTTGTTTGCACACTGGAAATTTGGAATATTACCATCTGTTGGAGAGGGAGCCGTATGAGTCGAGAGGCTCACGTACGGTTCTGATGGGGACTCAAGGGGAGGTTCCTTGGGTCTACCTACTTTGTGGT
>NZ_JAJCGT010000096.1:0-1877 GCF_020553185.1 Blautia sp. MSK18_10
TCATAGTTTTATAAATACTTACGATTTCTGCTTTTTGCTAAAGTTAATGACATTGAGTAAATACAAGGCTTTCGAGCGTTTTTAAGAGCAGGGGATGAGAGAATCGAACTCCCACCAAAGGTTTTGGAGACCCCTATCATACCATTTGACCAATCCCCTATCAAAACCAACTTGTAAAATTTCTTTTACTGTTGCAATTATACATATAAAAGCAACGATTGTCAAGCTTATTGTGCATTTTTATTATAAAGAATTTTACAAAGAAAGAGCGGAGATGGAGGGATTTGAACCCTCGCACCGGTTGCCCGGCCTGCCGCATTTCGAGTGCGGTCCCTTCAGCCTCTTGGGTACATCTCCATATTAAGATTAGAAACAGTTCTGAAGTGTAACCGGAACTGTTTTTTATTATATAAGGAATCTACGGAAAGGTCAATTCTTTTTTTATTGACGAATTGGTTTTGCTGTAATAAGATAATAACAAAATGCGGTTGTGTACCCTCTGGATTGCTATTGTCCGGGGACAATAAGCAGCTGCGAGGAAAGCAGATAGGTGACGATTATGACAGATAAGAAGAAAACAATTCTGGAGGCTGTGGAGAAGCTGACAGATACTTACCGTAAAGAAGAACTCTTTCTGGGAAAGGACAGAGAACGTCTTCCAAATAAGAAAGAGATTATTAACTTCATTAAAGATATGAGGTCTATTATTTTTCCCGGATATTTCAGTGTGGATTCCAGTGCCAGCGTGTTTCCGGAGCATTATGTGGCATATCGCCTGAATGATCTGTATGACTGCTTGCAGGAGCAGATTGAGATTGCATTTTTATATCAGGGTGAAGAGGAACAGAAGGCCAAAGAACATGCAGAGCAGATCACAGAGCGATTTTTTGCAAATGTTCCGGAAATCCAGCGTATGCTGCTGACTGACCTGCAGGCTGGTTTTGATGGTGACCCGGCTGCCAAGAGTAAAGAGGAGATTATTTTCTCTTATCCTGGATTTTATGCAATTTATGTATACAGACTTGCACATGTTCTTTATCTGGAAAATGTGCCGTTTATTCCAAGAATTATGTCTGAATATGCACATGGTTATACAGGTATCGATATCAATCCGGGTGCTACGATTGGAGAATATTTCTTCATTGACCATGGAACCGGTGTTGTAATCGGTGAGACTACAGAGATTGGAAAGAATGTGAAGTTATATCAGGGCGTGACTCTTGGCGCACTTTCCACCCGTCAGGGACAGCTGCTTGCCAATGTGAAGAGACATCCGACGATCAGAGATAATGTGACGATTTATTCTAACTCTTCTGTGCTAGGCGGTGAGACTGTGATCGGAGAGAATACGATTATCGGAGGTAATACCTTTATTACAGCATCTATTCCGGCAAACACCAAGGTCAGTGCGAAGAGTCCTGAACTTGTGATCAAGAAACCAAGAAGTTCAGTGGAAGCTACGAATGTATGGGATTGGGAGAACTGATCTCTGGTTAACACTGTAAAATTTTGTTTTCCTGACAGGTTCCATCATATACAGTAAGTCCAGGCTTTCATCGTGGAAAGTAATAAGTAGCAGGTGGAAATTTGCTTATATCAGGAGGAGTGAAAGCTCCTTCTGATAAACTGCATAGCAATTATTCGATATAGAGCTGAGCAGCGAAACGGATGATTTTATCTGCGTGACAAATTGTTTGCCAGATGATGATTTGTATATGTTGTTAAAAAAATAGAAAAAATTTAAATTTAGTGTTGACAAATACAGTTTCATCATATATACTAATCTTCGTTGATGCGACAGAGATGCACAGACAACAAGCTGTGCGGGTGTAGTTCAATGGTAGAACACCAGCCTTCCAAGCTGGATACGTGGGTTC
>NZ_JAJCGT010000097.1:0-1820 GCF_020553185.1 Blautia sp. MSK18_10
TATCTTCCGCCGGTATTTCACTGACCATACCATATGGTAATTAATATTACACACAAGTGCGGTAATGTATACGATTTTCTTTCATACATATATGTATACCATGATGCTTGAATGAAAAAGTAAATTCTACATTCTAATATACGGGGGGGTGCGGACAAAATCTTGGACTAAATTGCTATTCCTAAACTACGTCTATACTGAAATGGACTCATTCCACCCAACGATATTTTAATTCGAGTTTCATTATACCAATGTATATATTCGTCTAATTTATGTATAAATGAATCAATAGATGCATGGTTCCAGTTTCTTCCATAAAACATTTCATTCTTTAGATGACCAAAGAATCCCTCGCATGCAGAATTATCCGGAGAGCATCCTTTCTTTGACATAGAGCGAGTAAGACCGGCAGTGTCCATAAGATTTATCCATTCCGGCCAACGATAATGACATCCTCGATCAGAATGAACCAGAGGATGCTCTGAAGGATCAAGCTGCTCAATAGCTTTTTGAAGCATGGTATTTGCAAGTTTGGAGTTTGGGGAAGTGCCAATTGTCCAGGAAACAACCATTCCATCAAAACAATCTATAATAGGGGAAAGATAGATTTTGCCTGCTGGGATATGAAATTCTGTTATATCTGTAAGCCATTTTTCGTTTGGTTTTTTAGCTGAAAAATCACGTTTTATTATGTTATCAACTTCAGGAGTAATCTCCCCCTTATAGGAGTTATATTTTCTTTTTCTTGCTGCTTTAACGATTAATTGTTCTTCGTTCATTATACGACGGACTATTTTTTCAGAAACAATAATACCATCTTTTCTTAACAGACAATGTATGCGACGATAGCCATATATTTCTTTATTACACATAAAGAGCTCTTTTATTTGTTGGCGTAATTCTTTATATTTGTCTTTGCTTTTTATGCATTGTACCTGATAACAGTAGCTACTTTTAGAAAGCTTTAAAACAGGTAGCAGTTCATTTAATTTATATTTATTACATAGGGCATCAATCAAGAAAACTTTTTCACGATTAGTCAATTGATCAAGATTGATGCCCTCCTCTTTTTTTAAGATATCGCCTGCCTTTTCGAGAATGTCACGCTCTAATTGAAGTTTATATACATCGTTTTCGAGACGTTTGACTTTAGCTTCCAGTTCTGCTTTCTCACGTATTAATTGTTCGATGCTTTTATCTTCAGCAGGAGGTTGGATCATTTTCAAAGTTTTCCCTTCACCAAGCAGTTCTTTTCTCCAAATAGAAACAGCAGATGGAGTAACACCATATATTTCGGCTATCTGTGCTATCTTTAAGTTACCTTTGCATGATTCCATTACTGCTTGTATTTTTTCTTCTTGGGAACATCTTACATGAGATTTAAAAGATTTACAACGTCTTTTACCTTCCTCTGGACAAAGTTCTTTAACCCATTGTATAAGAAGAGGTCTGCTTGGGTATCCAAGTGCTTTTACCGTCTGTAATGCATTTCGGTCATGAGCAAAGTAATAATCAACAGCGTCTCTCTTTTCCCTGTCAGAAAATTTACTGACCTTTTTGCGCCCCTTATGAAGATCATTAGACTCTGAATACTCTTTATACCAATGCTTGAGATTTGATGCATCAGGGTAACCTAATTTACTAACTGTGTATGCTGCATTATATCCACAAGTGATATAAAACTTTACAGCACGGATGCGGTCTTCGTAAGAATACATATGAACCTCCTAACTCTTAGTTGGTCCAAGATTTTGTCCGCATCTCCATACCTTGATTTTATGCGGGATTTAATTCTATTTTCGGAGATATACAACTTGATT
>NZ_JAJCGT010000098.1:0-1716 GCF_020553185.1 Blautia sp. MSK18_10
TGATATGCTACCCTCATATAGGACAATGAAATATAAAAGTCCTATATGGGGGTATTTTCATGTTCAGAAAGAGTAAGATAGAACCAGTAGAAAAAGTAAAAATAGTCGAACGCTACCTTGCAGGAGAAATTGGCATACGGCAAGCAGGAAAAGAATTGGGAGTTGATCATCATAGTATTCGAAATTGGATTTCTATTTATCAGTATGATGGACCAACTGGATTACTCAATCAACCGAAAAACAAATCTTATTCAAAAGATTTAAAAATATCTGCTATAAATGATTATCTTAACGGAGAAGGATCTCTTCAGGATATTTGCACAAAATACGGAATTCGTTCACACAGACAGCTTTCCGATTGGATTAAGGTGTATAATTCTGGTGGAATATTAAAAACATCCACTGGAGGTGCTTACATGAAAAAAGCAAAGAACACTACACTTGATGAGAGATTAAAAATAGTAACAGATTGTCTTGCAAATGATAAGAATTATGGTGCAATGGCACTCAAATATGATTGTTCCTATCAACAAGTTCGCAATTGGGTAATACGATACGAAAAGATGGGTCAAGCGGGTCTGGAAGACAGACGTGGACGTCGTATAGCTTCTCTTCCAAGCAGAACACCTGAAGAAGAGCTACGTGACAAGATAGCTGAACTAGAAAGAAGAAATCTAGACTTACAAATGGAGAATGATCTGTTAAAAAAAGTCAGAGAACTGGAAAGGAGGGGGCGCTATCTTTAATCCATCGGTTAGCCGAATATGAAGCCATCCAAAAACTATCGTCTACTAAGCATTATCCCATAGATAGACTTTGTAAATATCTTAATGTTACACGTTCTGCGTATTACCGCTGGGTAAAATATCCGAAAAGTAATAATGAACTTCGAAACGAAAGACTATCCACTGAAATCCAAAGGATTCATAACCAGCATCCAGATATGGGATACCGAAGGATTCGTGATGAATTAGATGGACATAAAGGAATTCATGTGAATGATAAACGAGTACTTCGTATTTGTAGGAAATACGATATAAAATCAAATATTAAATGGAAACCTAAGAGTTGTACCAGAGGAGACAGAAATCCTGATCACATAGCAAAAAACTATTTACACCGTGAATTTCACGCCGAAAAACCGAATGAAAAGTGGCTTACAGATGTTTCTGAATTTAAATACTACAACGGAATAGAAGTTCATAAAGTTTATCTGAGTGCTATTTTAGATTTATATGATAGAAGGATTGTTTCCTTTAAAATCAGCGATCATAATGATAATCCATTAGTTATGGACACGTTTGATGAGGCTGTTCGTCAGGAGCCAGATGCACACCCATTAGTTCATTCTGATCGAGGCTTTCAATATACAAGCGCACAGTTTTATACTAGATTAAAAAAACATCATATGAAGCAGAGTATGTCTAGAGTTGCCCACTGTATTGACAATGGACCAATGGAAGGGTTTTGGGGAATTCTAAAACGAGAAATGTATTATAAACAGCGTTTTAATGACAGAAGCTCTTTGATTACTGCGATAGCTAATTACATAGATTACTACAACAACCAACGACTTCAAAGGAAACTGCATGTAATGACACCAATGAAATATCATGAGCAATATACAAAAGCAGCATAAAATATCGCCAGCCATAGCATGGCTGACGATACAAAAATTTATTATTTTTTATTGTCCTCTTGACGGGGAGCATACCA